>CAZMWO010000201.1:0-6538 GCA_964569565.1 uncultured bacterium
ATTTACGCAAGATTACAGCTGAAAACAACAAAGATTTAAGGATTGAAATTACTTCTGGTGAAGCTTAAAATTAAGGCAAGGCGTTGCAAAATTGGGGGAGGGTGGCCCTGCTACGCTCTGGCCCTGCTTCGCCTCATGAGCTACGCAGGGCAATGCGAGCTACGCAGGGTAAACAGGCTGTGCTATAAGCGGATTCGTGCCGAGATCGGGGGCTGGTGACAGAGACAGACCGATGATTGTTACTTTATTGGCAGAGTCTTGCAGCGCAATTCGCCAATGCGTTGAAACTGCGTATCATTGGTCAAAACGCATGTGTCATAGACGATGGCAGTAGCTGCTATCAGGGCATCTGGCGTTTTCAGCCTGCGGCCTTTTCTGAGGGATATCGTTCTATCCTTGATTTCCTGGCTCAAGCCAACAATCTGAATTTTTGCCAGAAAATCGCGAATTACCAGCTCATCAGCTTCAGTAAGATCAGGATAAGACAAAAGCTCAATCTCGGTTACGAAAGAAACGATGAATCTGCCATTCGGCAACGGCTTTTTAAGCTTTCCACCAAGATGATACAATACGATATTGGTATCGAGGAGATAGTTCAATTCCACTCATCCCGAATTTTTTTCTGAAATTCAAGCGGATCCTCGGTTAATGAAATTTTTCCCGAGAATTCTGAGAGATCGACAGCCTGGGAAGATTTCAGGTTCAGAATCTTCTCGCATTCCAGCCAATCTTTGTAATCAATCTGGACTGCTACTGGTTCGTTGTTTTCGTCAGTCAGTATTTTTTTCCTGATATTCATAACCACTTCCGGAAATCAAATTAAATACACACCTGTCACTTACAATTATAAACAAGCCATAATGAAAAGCAAACTGATATCTTGAAATGAACACTCAGGTACATTGCACATCGTCGAGCAAAGTCATAGATATCAAGGGGATGTTTGATCCTGAGTCGGGCAAGGTCGCCGTATGATTGCGCAGAGCAGGCAGGTCAGGCGGGGTCTTCGGGTGGGGCGTCGGGGATTACGATATCTTCTGGCGCAATCGCGTAGACGACACCGTTTTTAGAGGCATAAACCGTGTTGCCCATCTTTTTATGCATGATCGCTGCCTTGCGCATGGCACGCTTCAGCGCATTCTCGATCAAAATGTCTTCGACAGGAGCTATACCACTATTTTTCTCTTCAGACATTACAGATATTTCTCCTTGAGAGATTTCCAGATTTCAGGAACTAGAACAGTCTCCGGTGAATTCTGCTCGCCAGTTGCAAGCAAAACAGGTGCAAACGCATTGGAGTTGTCATAGAACCTCCAGTGGTCAGCGACAGGCTGATAAACCCGGAAGAAGTTCGACAAACCAGCTTCATACCTTCTTATAATAACATCTTCCGGCACATTGTGCCCACCATTCAATACACGCTCGGCCACGCGACCTACAGCAAGCTGCGGCGACTCGAGCCAGAAAAACATAATGGAAAAGCGATATCCAGATTGTTTCAATTTTTCTATCCACGTAGCAAAAGAGCGACTGGAAAGAGTAGTCTCGAAAGCAAAATTCATTTTCTGCAATGCCAGCTCATGCAACCGAACAAGCATTACCCTGCCAGCTTTTATGGCAGCTTTCTCGGGCCGGAAAGCAGACAACCCATGAGCTATTGTGTCAGCATTAACAAATTCATCGACCCGGAATGCCCCCTGCAGAATATCAGGAGCAGTGGTCGATTTGCCGGCTCCGTTCGGGCCACCTATCAGAATTACCTGGTGCTGCTGTGTAGGACGCGCTACAAGAGCATAATCCAGAACATTGTCTGATACTTTGCTTTGATACTGGCTGTCTCTGAGCTTTACGGACTCTTGAACCAGCAAACACTCTGACGTATAAGCAAAAATCGCCTGTAAAACCCTGGAGTTCAAGGACGGGTAGTTTTCAAAAAGCTGCTGGTGGGTCCAGCCCTTGGCAAGAAGCCCGAGGATGAAATCTACTGCCAGACGAGTGCCTTTTACAGCGGGCTTGCCAGCCAACAAGTCAGGGTCACAATGAATGTATTCGCGCCAGTCCATCATCCACCTCTTCTCAGCAACTGAGTTAATGATAACACAAGAAACCACGCAAACAGCATTTCAGACTGCGACAAAATTCGCAAGGCGCTGCAAAAGGGCGATATCAAAGCAGCTGCAAATTATGCAGAGATTTTCCAACTGACACCTGTAACCAAAGCTGCTTAAAGCAGCCTTTTTCCGCGTGGCTGCAATAGTTGCCCAGCAGCACAAACTTGAGACAGGCTGGCGCTTGTGCGTGCGCTTTCCCTTAAACATCTTGAAACAAAACTCAGGTGCATGTTGCTGGCTGAAAGAGATGTTCGGCCGCTGAAATATCATAGGCTGACAGCCCGAGTTTTCTGGCGCGAGCCTTCCAACCTCCGACAACTTTGCCGATGCGGCTGATAATGTCTGCAGCCTGATCCGTTTCGAGACGGTAGTATCGAGCTGTTTCCAGAACGGTAGCCATATTCGGTTGTCGGGTATGAAGATCGAATGCCAGAGCATGTTCAGCTTTTTTGAAGGACGGGTTCATGTCGAAAGCCGGGGCAAGCCGCCAGCCGGCAGGAGTTCTCAGAAAGCCGTGATTGCGCAGATGGTCGTCACGGTTGGCAGTGGCAACATTGAAAACAACTCTGGTAAAAAGCTCTGCCAGATCGTGGTTAATATGCTCCGGCTCCCCCCAGGTGGCGAGAACCTCGGCCAGCTCAAGATAACTGGCATCTTCTGTGTCCTGATTACCGGTCATGGTCATGGCTGACGCAAAGAAACGCCTGGCAGCGCCGACCCGGTCAAACCGCTGCACCACGAACGTGTGATGACCACGGCCGATCTGCATAAGACGAGCAGCAGGAACGGTGAGCCCGCAATCCCTGGCAAGTTCATGCAGCAACATTTCCCAGAGGGCCACATCGTAATCATCATCGGCTGACGGGAACTTGGCGATCCAGAGGCTGCCGTCTTCATCTACCAGATTGGCCTTCGGGCGTGCACCGCCTAGAGATGAGCCCGGGGCAACCAGAACCTTCAGCCATTCCTTGATCTTGCCGAGGTCATCATGTTTCTTCCTGGTCAACTCATAGGCCACTGCCTGCAGTTCGGCGATTCGGGCAACCGGCGGGGCCGAGCGGGCTTCATCAGCCAGAAAGGACTCTTCGTCAGGGCGACTGAAGCGGAGCGCTCCCATTCTGGTGCAGTCCTGGACACCCAGCAGAAATTCCCAGGCCCCGAGGGTTCCCGGCGGGCGCCCCTGCTCCCTGGCTTCGACTGCCTCCCTGCGCTTCATAAGAACTTGCCCCCACCGGTCTGGGCAGGAATCCATGAAAACCCCGAAATTCGCATTGCCCGGATAAAACTCGCCGGCAGTCAAATCCAGTTCAGGATCAAGAGGAAAAGCATGCGCCTTCTTCAGCCAGGCAGGCTCATAGGCAAAGCGCACACTCCCACGGTCGCCACGCGACAAAGTGCCTATTCTCTGCAATGGCCCGAAAGACGGATCGTCGAGCCAGACCCGGATCTGTTCAGTCTTAATTTTAGCCATCGGCTTCGCCAACCGGTCGAGGCTTTCTGGGAGCACGTTTTCGGTGCGGCAGCGCTTCATCCTGCAGGCGGCGGCCAAGCGCATCTTCTCTGGCAAGAAGACCAAGATCTGCTACCAGCCCGAGAACGCGCAAAACCTGCACGTAGATTCCCATGGCAACGGAAGGGTCGCCATTTTCAACTTTGTACAGGGTCGGGCGGGAAATATCGGCACGTGCGCATACAGTCTCCATGGAAAAGCGACGGCGCAGTCGTGCGTCCTTGAGGCGTTGTCCCAACGCCTCAAGTTCTTTTGCCGATGACGGATAAATTGCAACGCTTCTTCTGCTCATAACGATAACTAATATTTACATAACAGACTGCAGATGTCAAATATAATTATCGTTATCATTGTCGTTGTGGTGATCGATGTTGAGGATATGTTCGACCCTGCGACGGCAACGACCCTGCTACGCTCTGCCCCTGCTTCGCCTCATGAGCTACGCAGG
The DNA here is from genome assembly GCA_964569565.1 of uncultured bacterium. GTDB lineage: Bacteria > Muiribacteriota > Ozemobacteria > Ozemobacterales > Ozemobacteraceae > Rifleibacterium. The sequence continues at coordinate 4,070 of CAZMWO010000201.1, forward strand.
GGTAAACAGCAGGGTATCAGGTATTATAGTTGCCCAGCAGCACAAACTTGAGACAGGCTGGCGCTTGTGCGTGCGTGCATCGCGCCTCGTCGAGCAAGGGTGCTGATTCAATGGCATGTTCGGTTAGACTCGCAGGTCAGTGCAGCAGGCCGAAAAGCCATAAGGGTATTTTTCTGCCGACACCGACTTCGACATCATCAAGCGCCAGAAAAGAATTGGGCGCGGTGCCGATCTGCGAAAAGCCCCTGTTTCTACCGCCAATTTCGATGATCTTATCATTGTCAACGCAAAAATCGCCGCGGGCCGGAATCGAAACGGCATGCTGCAAAGCCACCGCGTTAAGAAAGAAAGTTTCCCGCAAAGTGCCGGTGTTCAGAGGGCCGCCACCTGCGAGGGCATACAGCTGATTCGGGTTATCGAGATAGATTCTTTCGGGTTTCTCTAACTTCCGCATACCGTGACCGCTGCGCGTGACAGTTCTGATCACGCCACAGTCTTCGAGATACTTCAGATAAGTCTTGAGAGTTCGCTCATCTCCGATCTCCAGCAACTGCTTCAGACTCTTAAGATCAGGAGTAAAAGGAACGCAACCGGCAATAAATGCCAGCAATCGCTTTATTTTCATGATGCTGGCACCGGTCAGATTTGGGTAAATGGCCGGAAGATCCGATTCGACCGCGTGGTGCATGTTCTGTTCGAGCGAGAGGTGGTAGAGCCTGACATCAGGGAATTCCTGAAAATATGGAAAACAGCCGTAAGTCAGATAATCATGGAAAAGGGCGAGAATTTTCTGCTGCCCACTCTCAACTGTGGTGGCAATTTCGACCGCGATCTTCTCATGATCGGCCAGAATATCTGACAACGAATAAACCGGCAAAGAAAGCGACAGCCTGATTCTGATAAATTCACGAAATGATAGACCAGGCAGCGAAAACACCCCGGCCCGCCGCGAAAGATCATGACTGCCTTTACGTATTTCAAGGGCAGAACTGCCTGAAGCCACGACCTGCAGACCGGGGAAAGTATCGTAAATGCTTTTCAGTTCCTTCGACCAGGCCGGGTATTTATGAATTTCATCGATACAGAGCAGGCGGCAGCCCAGCTGATAAAAATGCCGGGCCGTCTCGAACAGAGATTTACCGGCAAAGGAAAAGTGATCTACCGGCAAATAGAGCGCTTTGTCGGCAAGCTGATCGTTTTCACAGAAATCAAGTAGATGCTGCACCAGAAAAACAGTTTTGCCAACGCCACGTTGGCCGGTGATGATGGTCAACCGCCCTGACAACAGAGATTTTTCCAGACAGGTTCTTCGATAATCCCGCTTCAGAATACGGACAAAATACCGGGATAGCTGTAAAATTTCTTCCATCAGACTGATCCTTCGATGTCGTAATGCAATACTACTTTTATACAAAAAAATAGTATTGTATTACTAACAGATTGTCAATCAATCGGATCAGATTTCTCTGAATTCGGCTATTTTCTTATTTCAAGAAAACGCAGGTTTTCAAGAATACGTAAACAAAAATAGAAATAATTGAAGAAGAAGATATGGTAGTCACGGTTGGCAGTAAGATTGTTATGGCGGGTGGGTTGTGTTATCATCGGAGTGCTGCACGCGCCACGTCAGACAGGAAAGACTACCTTGCTACAGCAGGCGGATTGCGGAAAGATTCCTTTCGAAAAAAAATTACGGGAGACTATTATGAAAAAGCTGTTCGATCAGCTGAAAAGCCGCAAGACGAAGCTTGGCGTCGTCGGGCTTGGCTATGTCGGGCTGCCGCTGGTGCATGCCTTTGCTCAACACTTTGATGTCGTTGGTTTCGATGTTAACGTGGGCAAGGTCGAGCTGATGAAACAGGGCATCGATCCGACCGGTGAAGTGCCGCCAGGCGGGCTCAAAGAGGTGAAGGTCGACTTTACCACCAACCCGGAAAAGCTCTCAGAATGCCGTTTCATCGTTGTCGCCGTGCCGACGCCGGTTGACCGCAACAAGCGGCCAGACCTGACGCCACTGGTCCTCAGTTCGACCACTGTCGGCAAATACATGCCGCGCAACAGCATCGTTGTCTACGAATCGACCGTCTACCCGGGCGTTACCGAAGACGAGTGCGTGCCGCTGCTCGAAAAACATTCGGGCCTGAAGTATCTCAAGGATTTCAGAGTCGGCTACAGTCCTGAACGCATCAACCCCGGCGATCAGGTGCACCGGCTGCAGACCATCATCAAGATCGTTTCGGGCTGCGATGCCGAGACGCTCGAAACCGTCGCAAAGGTTTACGAGACCATCATCGAGGCCGGGGTGCATCGCGCCTCGTCGATCAAGGTCGCCGAAGCCGCCAAGGTTATCGAAAACACCCAGCGCGACGTCAATATCGCCCTGATGAACGAACTGTCGATCATCTTCCATAAGCTCGGCGTCGACCCCTACTATCTGACCTTCAAGGCCGAAGAGCTGGGGTATCACCC
>CAZMWO010000202.1:0-6534 GCA_964569565.1 uncultured bacterium
CGAAAAGGTGGCAGCAGTATTTCCCGACATGTTGCTGCGTTCGATTCCAGGCTATCCTGCAATCATCGGCATGATCGAAACCCTGACCACCCAGTTCGCCAGCAACGACTCACGACTCTACGACCTCGGCTGCTCCCTTGGCGCCAGCGCACAGGCAATGCAGAAGGGCCTCAAGGCAGACAACTGTCGTATTACCGCGATCGACAACTCACCGGCAATGATCGACAAATGCCGGCAGCAAGCGCAAACAAACGGGGTTTCAGCAAAAATTGAATATCTTTGCGAAGACATACTCAACAGCAAAATTATCGATGCATCAGTTGTGGTCATGAATTTCACCCTGCAGTTCGTCGAACCTGGCCGGCGCTGCGAACTGCTCGACAGAATTTACGCGGGCATGCTTCCGGGCGGTATTCTGATACTTTCCGAGAAAGTGAGATTTGCCGACCCCGAAGTAAACCATCTGTTGATCGAGGTCTATCACGCCTTCAAAAAAGCCAATGGCTACAGTGACCTCGAAGTAAGCCAGAAACGCGCTGCTCTCGAAAAGGTGCTGATTCCTGAGAGTATCAGAGATCACCGCGACCGCCTGATCAGAGCCGGATTTAAAAGTGCCGATGTCTGGTTTCAGTGTTTCAATTTCATGTCAATGCTGGCGATAAAATGAACAGCTACTTTGATTTTGCACCTTTTTACGCAGCCCTTTCACACGCCGGCCTTGGGAAATGGCAACAGCCGCTCGCTGCCGAAATCGAGCGCGCGCTGACAAAACCTGACGGCAACCTGCCCGGCTGGCTGGCGGCACTAAAAGCGCTCCCCGAACTTCCCTGTGATTTCTGCGATCTGACTCAGGCCGAAGTCACCGCCGGCAGCCCCCTCCCCCCGGACAGCGAAGAGTATAAGCTTCTCAAGCAGTCACTACTGCGGCTGAGCCCATGGCGCAAAGGCCCGTTCAACCTGCACGGCGTCAAAATCGACAGCGAATGGCGCTCTGACCTCAAATGGGCACGGGTCGCGCCACACATAGGCTGTCTGCGCGGGCGAAAAGTGCTCGACGTCGGCTGTGGCAACGGCTACTATCTTATGCGCACAGCCGGTGCCGGAGCTGAACTGGCAATAGGCATCGACCCCTCACTTCTTTTTCTCGCGCAGTTTGCGGCGGTAAACCAATATTGCCGGCAGACCCGGGCTTTTCTACTGCCGGTCGGCTTCGAACAATTGCCTGAAGAGATGCAGTGTTTCGATACGGTTTTTTCGATGGGAGTTTTTTATCATCGCCGCTCGCCTTTCGATTTTCTGCGAAGCCTGCGAATGCTGCTGCGCAAAGATGGCGAACTGGTTCTCGAAACCCTGGTGGTCGAAGGCGACAAAAATACCGTTCTGGTTCCGCCTGAACGATATGCCCGCATGAACAACGTCTGGTTCATTCCATCACCTGAAGCCATGCTGGCATGGCTGGATAAGGCAGGGTTCGCCGGTGCCAGAATGGTTGATATATGTAAAACCACAGTAGAAGAGCAACGCACAACCGGATGGATGCCTGGCGAATCGCTGGAATTATGCCTCAAGCCTGAGAACAACGCCCTCACCATCGAAGGGCACCCGGCACCGGTCAGAGCGGTTTTCATCTCCAGCAGGCCCTGATTTTTCTCGTGTACATTAAAACAGCCTCTAAAATCTCCTGAATTTGCGCTTGCGACAGCTTTGTTCGATTTTTACTGAACAGTTTCCGAAAATCTGATTCTTTCCAGCGAATTTCCGCTCTATCACCGGCGCCTACGATTGACACCGCAATTTTTATATGGCATTGGTAAAAATGTCAACATTGAACGGCCGGTGTTTGTCAGAGGTTCCTTCTGCACCGGCAGATCGGGAATATTCAAGAGGAGATCACTGTACCGTGAAAAACATCAAGTCTATCAAATCCGGCACCGGAAAATTCAAGGATGAATTTGACGATTACGAAAACATCAACTATAAGAGCAAGGCTAAAAAAACTAAAAGAATTCGCCGTGAGAATTTTGATGATGAAAATGACAAGCTCGACGATTATGATGTATACTCGTATTGAGAAGTGCGAAAGGGGTAATAAATGAAAAAGACACAGGTGATGTTTGTTTGTCTGGCAGTCCTTGTCGGTATCTGCAGCACGCTTTCTGCTGCGACAATTTCCGGGCTGGTTACGGTTACCCGCGATGCAAGCAGGGCAATAGTAAGTGCCGTTATCGAAACCAGCGACCGCGACAATTCAGGCGGCCAGGTCACCTACAACCTGGTAATGGACGAGAACGGGCAGGCGATAGCCAAACAGTATGAAAATAATGAAGTAAAAATCGAAGGCTCGGTCAGCGGTAAGGAAATCACCGCCGAAACCTGGTCGAGAGTTAAGCAGTCTGGCGGTTCAGAACCTGCATATCGTGAACCAGATCCTGAACCGGAACCCGAAGAAGAAGTTGAAGAAGGTGGAGAAGGCGGAGAAACAGAAGAAGGCTCCGGCGAGACCGAAGAAAAGAGCCCGGACGAAGAGAAAGAACCTTCCGAAGAAGAAGAAGAAGAAGAATAATTATCCAGTTCCGTACAAAACCGCCCCCGATAACGGGGCGGTTTTTTTTTGCGGAAGTTCTCAGGTTAATATGTTAGACTTGCCACATAAGATTTCCTGTTCTGGAGTGATTGAGTTGTTAAGCGTCAATTTCAGCAGAAACAAAGCTTCGACGCCTGGCAGGTTCACCCCTGCGGGCAGGCGGGCAACCATCAATTTTAAATCAGCATCTGCTGTACTGAATCAGCCACCGACTTTTTCCAATCCACTCCGGCTTCTTCGCCAACAGCCTGACACCTAGGCTTAAATTTGTATCAGACCGGACATCCCGGCCGGACAGTTATCACACAGCTTTTTGCAAAGCAGAAATCAGGAGGAATGAAAAATGTACGACGCACCCAAACTTAACCTGAGCAAGAGTCTGAAAGAATTCGAACACGGCAAAACCTGTACTCCAGGCGGTGTTCTTGGCATAAGAAGGCCATACAACTTCGTCGAAGGCGAATACCCGATATATTTCGAACAGGGCAAAGGCGGCCGCATAACCGATATCGACGGCAATGAATATCTCGATTATCTCTGTGCTTACGGCCCGATCATCATCGGCCATCGCGAAGAAGAGATCGATAACGCCGCCATCGAGCAGATCAGATCGAAGGGCTTTTGTTTTTCGCTCACCCAGTCGATTCAAAACCGCCTCGCCGACAAGGTCAGATCACTGATCAAATGTGCTGAAATGGCGGTTTTTGTCAAAACCGGTTCTGATGCAACAACGCTGGCAACAAGAGTTGCCCGTGGCTATACCGGTCGCAACAAGATCATTCGCTGTGGCTATCACGGCTGGCACGACTGGTGCGTCGAAGTCAAGGGTGGTATCCCGGCCAAGCTTTACGAAGACGTACTTGAATTTCATTACAACCACCTCGACCAGCTCGAAGACTTGCTCAAACAGCATGGCAACGATGTGGCCGGTATCATCGTGACCCCGATCGGGCACCCGCTCGCCGAACAGTGCGAATACCCCAAACCCGGCTTTCTCGAAGGTGTCAGAAACCTCGCCGACAAATACGGCGCCGTGCTGATATTCGACGAAATCCGCACCGGCTTCAGGGTACACATGGGCGGGGCCCAGACACTTCTCGGCGTTACCCCCGACCTCGCAACTTTCGGCAAGGCCCTTGCCAACGGCTACCCGATCAGCGCCTGTGTCGGTAAAGCACAGTTCATGAAAAAGGTCGAAAAAGAAGTATTCATTTCTTCAACGTTCTTTCCGAACAGTCTTGAATTTGCGGCGGCGCTCAAAACTCTCGAAATGCTCGAACGCGACAAAGTTCTCGATGTGATCAAGAAGAAAGGCGAATGGTTCAACGCCGAACTCGCCAAAATCACTGCTAAACATAAGGTCGAAACTGAGCTTTCGCCGGTGCCGCAGATGCCTTTCGTAACCTTCAAAAAGAACGCCGACAAGACCTACAAAGAAATGCGCAAAGATTTCTACACGCAGCTGATCAGGCGCAAAGTCTTCCTGCAGCCATACCATCACGGCTACATCTGCTACCGCCACACCGACGATGACCTCAAATACACGCTCGAAGCCATCGACCAGGCTCTTTCCTTCATCGACCAGAAAAAATACTGAGGAGTGAATCATGTCTAAACTCATCATTACTGCCGCCATCTGCGGCGCCGAAGTGACCAAGGAAAACAACCCGGCCGTTCCCTATACGATCGAGGAAATCGCCCGCGAAGCCAGATCGGCCGCCGATGCCGGCGCTGCCATCATCCACCTGCACGTGCGCGAAGATGACGGAACCCCGACGCAGAGCGCTGCGCGCTTTAAACTGGCGATGGATGCCATACGCAAAAGTTGCCCAGACGTCATCATTCAGCCCTCGACCGGCGGCGCGGTCGGCATGTCGAACGAAGAGCGCCTGCAGCCGGTTACCCTGCTGCCTGAGATGGCCACTCTCGACTGTGGCACCGTGAATTTCGGCAAAGACGACATCTTCGTCAATTCTGAGAACACCATCATCGCCTTTGGCCAGAAGATGATCGAACTCGGCGTCAAACCCGAAGTCGAAGTCTTCGACAAGGGCATGATCGATACCGCCAACAGACTGCAGAGCAAGGGCTACATCAAGGCGCCGATGCACTTCAACTTCGTACTTGGTGTTACCGGCGGCATCAGCGCTACCATGCGCGATCTCGTCTTCATGCAGGGCAGTATTCCGGCCGGCAGCACCTTCACCGTTTCCGGCATTGGCAAAGCGGCGTTCCAGATGGCAGCAGCGACTATAGTTGCCGGCGGTCACGTGCGCGTCGGCTTCGAAGACAACACCTATCTTTCCAGAGGCGTTCAGGCCAAATCGAACGGCGAACTCGTCGCCAAGGTAGTGCGCATCGCCAAAGAACTCGGCCGCGAAATCGCGACACCGGCAGAAGCCCGGGAAATACTGGGTCTCATAGCCCGCTGACAATCTCAGCCAAATTATACTGAAAGGTTTGATCATGTTTCATAAGTTAATCGACAGAAAAGGTTTTTCAGATCTGCTCAAAGACGACATGACCATCATGATAGGCGGGTTTCTCGGCTGTGGCACGCCAGAAACTCTCGTCGATATAATCCTCGAAAAAGGCGTTAAAAACCTGACAATCATCTGCAACGACACTGCCTTTGTCGACAGAGGACTTGGCCGCCTGATAGCAGCCAGACAGGTCAGCCACGTCATCACTTCGCACATTGGCACCAATGCCGAAACCGGCAAGCAGATGGTCGAAGGCTCGATCAAGGTCGATCTAGTTCCGCAGGGAACACTTGTCGAACGTATCCGCTGTGCCGGCGCCGGTCTCGGTGGCGTTCTGACTCCTACCGGAGTAGGAACGATTGTCGAAGAAGGCAAACAGAAACTGACCGTCGAAGGCGTTGATTATCTGCTTGAATTGCCGCTGCATGCTGAACTGGCGCTGATCGGTGGCAGTATAACCGATAAAGCCGGCAATGTCGTGTATAATGCGACTACCTGCAACTTCAACCCGATAATGGCCATGGCCGCCAAAACGGTCGTCGTCGAGACAAAGAAGCTCGTGGAAATCGGCGAAATACAGCCAGAACTGGTAATGACCCCGTCGCCGCTGGTAACCCACATTTTTGTCTCTGAAAAACGCTGATAAGCAGGGAGTAAACACATGATAGAAGATACCAACCTCGCCAAGACCATCATAGCACGGCGTATCGCCCGTGAATTCAAAGATAACCAGCTGGTTAATCTCGGCATCGGCCTGCCGACTCTCGTAGCCAACCATATTCCGGCAGGGATCAACGTTATCTTTCAGTCAGAAAACGGCATTATCGGCATGGGCCCGGCCCCCCAGCCAGGCCATGAGAACCCCGATATCACCAACGCCGGCGCCGCTCTGGTAACCACTCTTCCTTATGGCTGTTACTTTGATTCGGCCATGTCTTTTGCCCTGATTCGCGGCAAGCACGTTGAATACACTGTTCTTGGCGCGCTCGAAGTCGATCAGGAAGGCAGCCTCGCCAGCTGGATCATTCCCGGCAAAAAGGTTCCCGGCATGGGCGGAGCCATGGATCTCGTCGTCGGCGCCAGAAACGTTATCATTTCTACGCTGCATACCGAGCGCGGCAAACCCAAGATTCTCAAAAAATGCACTCTGCCACTGACCGCCAAACACGTGGTAAACATGATCGTCAGCGAACTCGCCGTCTTCAGGGTAACGCCCGGCGGACTGGCGTTGATCGAAGTTAATAAAGACAGCAGCGTCGATGAGATCAGGGCCAATACCGCAGCTGATTTCATCGTCGCCGACAACCTCAAAACCATGGAAGTGTAACGCATAAAGCTTTATTTTCTTTTGTACCATTGGTATATTGTCAGTCAGAAAAAGTTCACACTGATTTTTATTTAATTCGCAAGGAGATATGATCGTGAAAAAAGGTTGCCCATACGGAACGCACCGAGTTATCGAACCCA
>CAZMWO010000203.1:0-6528 GCA_964569565.1 uncultured bacterium
GACATCTCGAACATAACCGGGTTCTCTTTGCCGTCGAGTCCCTTGAAGTAATCTTCGAGCATCATGTTGGCACGTACCTTGAAGCGCTCTTCTTCTTCGGCATCGTTATAACCGTCGCGGATCCAGTATTTGTTGATGATCGATCTGAACGGGTTTTTCTTGAACTGGCCCGGCTCATAATTTTCGTGAAACTCGCGCAGGGCAAAATGTATCGAACGGTCGAAGCTGAGATTTGGAGTGGGGCGGGCTTCTTTGGGAACTCGGTCGATATACTTCATGCGGTATTTGAGTGCACATGAAGTAAAGCAGTTGATCTTACTTGGCGACAGCAGCATTGATCTGGCATCTTCGCAGATGTCGACATAATCGCAGTATGGGCAGAGCGGGTTGCGCTGGCCCTCAAAGGTCGCATCCTCATTTTCCCTGACAAACTCGCTGAAAGTAAGCTTAAGTCGCTCTATATCCTGTCCGGTCGGGGTAAAAGGAACCACGTCGCCGGTCATCAGGTAAAAATACGACAGCCTTTCGACCCGGCCGGGATACACGCGGTCAGCGATGAACCAGTTGTAGACTCCACTGAGGTCAAGTCTGGCCTCATGAGGTGTCATCGCTTTTTTGCCGGTCTTGTAGATTACTACATGCAGGTTGCCGTTGGGCAGAAGATCGATGCGGTCGAATCTTGTCGTCAATACCAGGTCTTCGTAGCCGACCCGCGCCTGTTCGCCCAGAGAATGTATTTTGGGAAACCCTGAGCTCAAATGCTCGTTGATGTTTTGAAAGGCTGTATAGGCCTTGCTCAACACATCCTGTTTCGCTGCCGGGCTCAACGTCTGATCTTCGTTAACCTTTGCCGAGGCCTTTTCCAGCAGCTGGCTGGCATTTTGTAGACGGCCGCTGCCGACGTAATCCTGTAAAGTAGACTGTAGCAGCTGATAGAGAACGATTGCCGGTTTTTCTTTATCGGGAACCGGAGCCTTGGTGATATATCTGAACTGATAACGCTTCGCGCAGTCGCGCAGAGTCTGAATCTTCGACATCGACACAACGAGGCGTTTTTCGCCGCATATACCCGATACCGGGCAGGTAGCGCAGACCGGCCCGCCGAGCGGTTCGAAGTTTTTCTGCCTGATCTGTTCGCCAATCGTGTTTAACAGCTGATTGCCTTTCCTGATCAGCATGTCATTGACTTCAAGCCTTACTTCTTCGCCATGGCGAAGGTAGATGCAGCTGAACGTCTTGACTTTACCTGGCCAACGTTGGTCGGCGGCCGCACATACCGCCGCCGTCAGCGGGTCGTTCGCCAGTTCAGCCGCTGTCAGCATTCGTTTTCCGGTTTTGTAGTCAATCAATGCGTAATTGCCGTTTGCATCGCTGTCGATACGGTCGACTGTGGTCTGAAAACAGAATGTTTCGGTGTTGTATTCAATAAATTCATTGACCAGCCAGGTTTTTGATCTGGGGAAAAAACGGGTGAGGTAATTCTGCAGGTATTCACGCCCGGTATTCTTGATCTGATCCTGCATTTCTTCGGGTAGGTCCAGAGGGATCGCCTTGAACAGCAGCGAGAACATTGCGCTTTCGGGCGACCGGTTCGGGGTGGGGCGGTAATCGCGATGAAACTGCGCCAGAGCATCGTGCAGCGGCCGGTCGAGTGCCAGATCGAACGAAGGCGCTTCTTCAAATGTTCTCGCTTTCTGATGTTTGACGTAGACTGCCGCATATTTGTGCGGGCAGTCAAGAAACGCTCTGATTTTGGAGGTATTCAGAGTCGGAATCTGGCCTACCGGGCAGATATCCTGATAGTCGCAGTAGGCACAGGCAGCAGAACGAACCGGCTCGAATTTTCCCTGATAAATAGCCTCGCCGATATCGAGGTAGCGTTTCTCGGCCAGCGCCATTTCAGCGTTGTTGCGCATGACACTGAGGGTACTGCCATCTTTGAGATAGATGAAAGTGATCTTTCTAACCTTACCCGGCCAGATAGATTCGGTAGCTACAAAAAGCAACTGCACCGACAGCGACTCTTCAAGCTCCTGCACGCCATTGTATGGTTGTTTGCCGCTTTTATAGTCGATCAATTCGAGAGTTCCGTCCGGGTGACGGTCTATCCGGTCTATCTTGCCGCTGTACTCACCGCCGCTGATGTCTACTTTAAAAAAATAGTCGGTCTCAATGTGGCGCGGCGGCGCCTGACAGAACTTGTCGAAATAAGTTCTCAAGGCCGCTTCGGCATTGTGCCGAAATTCGTTTTCCTGCTCTTTGCTCTCATATCCGCGTGAATCCCAGGTTTCGTCGAGCAGTGCAAAAAGATTGTCGAGCTTGAACGGATCACTGCTGCGCCGGTTTTTATAGTAGCGACTCAAGGTTGCATGCAGTGTCTGATCGAAGCTCAGGTGCGGGCTTGGCGCTGAAGGCTTTTTGACCTTGCGGATATGGGTGAAATGAAATTTTTTCGGGCAGGTCTGATAAAGCTCGATTTTGCTGCCACTTAGTCCGACCTTGTTTTTGGTATCAGTCTGTCTGGCGTCTCTGGGAGGTGCCGCAGGGCTGGGCCTGGAGGGCGGCTGTTTCGCGGCCGGGGCTGGCTTGTCTTTCTGTTCTATGGTTTTTTTGTGTTCCTGGGTTTTTCTGAACAGACGCGAAAAAAGGTCAGGCTTGTCGGCCATTCTCGTAAGACTCCTTGCTTGGCTTTGTAACATTATAGCCTAATCCGGCAAATTTACAAAGAAAGCTCTTTACAGGTTTACACAACGATTGTGTCAACTTTATAGATGCTTATATAAACGAGCATTGAATTTTGTCGCGAGGCCTGAAGACGGGTTTGCTTTTTCGTAAGCTTGTGAGCGAAGCGAATCGCTGGAGAAAAAGCATCCCGTCTGATGGCCGAAGCTTCTGGCTTAACAAAAATCAACGCGCTATTGTATAACTGTAGAAACGGGTTGTAAAATTATCTGTTTGCAGATAAACTGTGGTTAAACTAATCAGCGCGATCGCGGGAGAGACCGATGAAGCATCTGGAACAGCTGTCAGAAGCATTGCGCGAACTGACCGACCGCTATGGCATTACTATTACAGAAGTGCCTGAGCGCCTGCGCGAGAAAATACTCAATAAGGTCGGCAATGAAGCCGGTGACGATCTTGATGTGATTTTTAAGCCGCTGCTGGCCAATCTGCTTCGCCCTCTCAGAATTCGCGCCGGCCAGCGGGTAGATAAAAACGATGTCGCCGAAACGGTCAGAAATATTGCCGAACTCGATGGCTATGACAGGCATCTTGCCGAAACCATAGTCGATCTCTGGGGTTCGGTCTTTCATGTTAATGTCGGTGATTTTCCCGGTCTTGTTGCCGAAAAATCTGCCCGGCAGAATGTGATGAAGGAGCCGGCTGAAATGCCGAAGGCACCAGCTGAGACCGCCAGAAATGAAGCCAGCGGCCGTGAAAGCAGAAGGCAGGAAGCCGCGCAAAAAAAAAAGACGGTTGCTGAACCGTCTGATATTATCGTTAAGACATCGTTTGCAGACAACCGCAAAACTGCCGATTTTTTGAATACCGGCAGCCGGCCGACCCCTGAAAAGAAACCACCAAAAAAATCTGAACGGCTTGAAAATTCGACCATAGTTCCCCTTCAGCCTGATATGATGTCTTTCACTCCGGCAGTCAAACCAGATCAGTCGGGCAGCAAAAAGCCTGGTATTGACGAAGCTTTTCGCAGCCTGCGCAATGGTGAATACCAGCTTGCATCTAAAATAATGATGGAACTGGCCCGCTCCGGCGATACCCGCGCCCAGTATCACCTCGGCGAATTTTACCTGATGGGAACCGGGGTTGAACAGAGCAATGACAAGGCCAAATACTGGTTCAGAAAGGCTGCCGCGCACGGGTCACAGCCCGCCCGCAACAAACTGGCTGACCTCGAAGAACCCGAAGGACAGTCAGGTTGCCTCGGCTTCACATTTGTCGTTTTTGTGGTGGCAATAGTGCTTAAATTTCTTTCAGCCGTTCTCTGATGCTCAGACCGGTTCCCGCTATCAAGCTCATTTTTCTCATTTTGAGCCTGGCTTTTGCGACGCTGCTGGTATACGAAATGAACGGTCGGCCTGCAGTGGGCATTGACGATGCCAACATTTTTTTCTCTTATGCCGAAAACTTCGCGGCGGGCAAAGGCATGGTTTACGCCAACAACCCGGAACGCGTAGAGGGCTTTACCTCAATGCTCTGGATGCTTGTCTGCTCTCTGATATTTAAACTCGGGGCAGGCGAAAGCGCAATTCTGCTGCTGTCAGTATTTCTGCTGGCATTAACGCATATTATCATCGCGGCTTTTATCGGGGAAAGGGCTGCTGCAGCCGGTAGCCGTCCGTTGCCTTTTCAGGCCGCATATCTTTTGATGATAGCATTGTCAGCGCCATACATGAGCTGGATGACCATCACTCTCATGGATACATGCCTGTGGGGCCTTGTCGTCGCGATTCTGGCTCTCGCAGTACTTTCGCCCCCGGATCTCGGAGCCGGTTCTAAAATTACTGTTGTCGGAGCACTGGCCTCCTGCCTGGTCAGACCCGAAAGCCTGCTGGTGACGCCTGTGGCGCTCTTTCTGATCTGGCACCAGCGAACCGGAACCGGGCGGGTTGTCGCGGCAAATGCCGCCGCCAGAACCGCCGCCGGCTTTATTGGGCTGACGGCTTTGCTTACTTGTTTCCGGCTCTTTTATTTTGGCTATCCGCTTCCTAATACCTGGTATGCCAAGGTGTCGCCTTCGCTTGTCTATAACTTCTGCAATGGCCTCGAGTATTTTTATGATTTCATAACCGGCGGAATCATTGCGGGTGCCGGTATTGCGCTGCTGCCTGCATTTTTTCTGGTAAAGACATTTCGTCGCGGACAGCCGTCATTTCTTTATTTCGCCGGCTTTATCCTTATGCTGTGTCTGTTGCCGGTGATAACGGGTGGCGACCATTTTGCCCTGTCGAGGTTTTATCAGCCGGTTTTTCCACTTCTTTGTCTGTCCTTGACCTTGTTTTTTATTGAGATGAAGTCGGCCGGCCCGGGTATTGCTGCTTTTGTGCTCAGACAGGGCGTGCTTCTGCTGGCAATCTCAGCAGTGCTCGACTATGCGCTGTTTGCCTGGGGAAATGGAGCCACCCTTGCACAGTGGCACTGGGAGTCGCCTATCGATAATGAGTTCAGAATTGCCGAAAAGGGTATCGAACTGGGGCATCGCCTGAACCGGTTGTTCGCATCGCTGCCGATTCGACCTGCGGTCGGAGTAATTCCTGCCGGCGGCATCGCCAGAAGCTATGACGGTCCGATCATTGATCTGCTCGGGCTCAACCACATCAGGATAGCGCATTACCGCGGCCCCCGACTCGGCAAAAAAAATCATGCTTCTTTCGAGCGCGAAATGTTTTTTGAGTTGATGCCTGATATTCTGATCGGGTTTCCACCAGGCCCCGCCAAAGGCAGTGAGTTCACCAATGAAACACTCAAAGGCCTTCTGCTCGACGAAAAATTTGTTGCGAGCTATTGCTACGGCGAACTCAGCCGGCGCGAAAGTGACGGGCCGCGCCTGAAATCTTTTTTCAGAAACGATTTCGTCGGGAGCCTCGATGACCAGGAGCCGGTCAAATTTATACAGACAATGCGCTTTAACGGCAGTGCCTATGTCTCTGTCATCGGAGAATAACTCGTCTTCTGCTTAGCAGAACGCCGGCAGAAACCGTTGTTCTGCCGGCGTTCAAGCAACAGTTTTCAGTCGTGGATCTGTTCGCGCATGTCGCCCATGATGGCGCGCGGAACCGGCAAATCGAGCATGGTGTGCAGGCCGGGTCGGGCATTGATAACCTGCGGAATCATGTTGATGCACATGGCTATGGTGCCGATGCCGCCGGGAATTTCGGGTTTGTTGGCCAGATTGACGTTCGGTGTACCCTTGATTATAACGTAGTCACCGGTGTTGGTGCCTTCGAGCTCGGGCTCGATCTGCTGCGGGTGAATCATTTCGACGGCAAGTTTGCCGTTAACGTAGCCAAAGCCCTTCATGGTGCAGCCGGCAACGTCGCCCGGTTTGACTTCAGCATATTTGGTCTTGCGTTTCACATTTGAAACAATGGGAGCCATGGTCTGTTCAACCGCTTTGTCAAGCTTCCAGCCGATGGCGTCGCAGATCATGCTGATTGATTCATTGAAGCCCACGTGTCCTGCGAGATGACCTTCTTTTGACTTTTTGTTGAATTCATCGAGAGAGATGCCGACGCCCTGTTCTTCCATAACGGCCGGGCCAAAAGGAGAAAGGCTGTTAACGCGCTCGGCCTTGACGAATTCAACATCTGTGCAGGCGCCTGACATCAGGACGACAAGAAGATCCATGATCAGGCCTGGATTGATACCGGTGCCGAGAATGCTGACGCCATTGGCTTTGGCCAGACGATCCATTTCGGCGGCGAGTTTGGGTTCTTTTGCTTTTGGATAAGCCATTTCTTCGGCCGTAGATATGACGTTTATGCCCAGTTCGACTATCAGCTTGATCTT
>CAZMWO010000204.1:0-5262 GCA_964569565.1 uncultured bacterium
CGCGAAAAGACACGTCAAAGCCGACTATTGCATCCTGCTGATTCGACGAGACCATTATTTTTCCATCACGGCCGGCCAGAAAACACATTCCGTCAGGGTTTTTCGGCGCGATGGCGGTCAGATAACGTTCAATCAGTTGCCGATTGTGAGAGTCCGGGGCTTCAAGATACTGCACAATAGCTGGCGAAGCAGCTATGGCCTCAGAATAGTTCGCTGCCATCTGCATCCGGTGGTTGATCAGTTGTGCCAGCCTTTCGATTGCCTGCGAAAGTGCAGCTTCTCTCTGAAATTCATTCTGTTTCTCCAGTCGGCTCCCGACTATTTTGCCGGCAATCAGCAGCAGAACGATGACTGTGAGAAAGAGCAGGTGGCTGGTCAGGCCGAGATCGCCACGCAGACTGTGCCAGTGCAATTTTTCGCGGATATGTCGGGCCAGCATCGCCAGAACTGACAGAATAACGACAAAAAGTGATGGCAGCACCAGCAGCCAGTCGCTGCCAGGCATACCGGATACGGCTATGCCTGAGAGAGTATTATGTTGCAGGTTGTAGAGAGTGAGGCAATTCACAATATAACCTGCGATTGCCAGTGCAAAACAGCCTCGCGCCAGTGCGATCACCTCATGCGGCAGTTTTATGGTGGCACGTAACCCGGTTATAGATACCAGAATTCCGGTTGCTGACATAGCCAGGCTTCGCAATGGTATTTCGTAATTACTTAAAAAGAGGCCGTAAAAAAGAACTGCAAATGCCGGCCCATGCAATTGCCCCGCGCTGGTCCGTTCTGTCTGGTCCCATTCTTTTCGCACATACTCCAGGTAGAGGTGCAGGCTGAGAATTACAAAACCCTTTTCGACTGTAATTACCGAAAAACCGTGTTTGAGAAGATCCAGGGCAAACAATACCCTCGCGATACCGGTCGCAAAAAGTCCTGCTGCCAGCCATCTGATATGGAACCGCTGGGTAAGTTCGCGGTCGAAACCATGCATTACGGCTGCCAGCGTTAGTAGAAGTATCCCGTTGGCAAAAACGTAATAGCCCGAACTGAAAAAATCTGAATGAAATATTTCCGGCATGTCGTCAGCTTATCAGATCAGAAAAGCTGGAATCCCGTTCGCTTTTTGATGGCAACGACGAATGCGGCAGCAGAAGACAAAAGACAACCTGCTCCGAGAATCAAAAAAAGCAGGCCGAGAGTACCCAGTGCGGCACCGGCAAAAGCATAAAAATAGTTTTCCCACTTTTTCATGACGTTCTCCTTGCACAAGATTCTATTCTATTATTGTATTACAGACAATCTTTAAATTAATTTGTTTGCCATCTGCCATGTACAGGTTGCATCGACACCGGCAATATGTGTATCTTGTGCAGACCTGCCCGATGTGGCAGGCAGGAGGTAGCAATGGAATTCGGCAGTAACGGAAAGGTTGAGGATGCTGTGGTAAGCGGCGGCACTCAATTCAATATGCCTTCGCAGGGCAACCTGATCAAGGCGATAATTGGTCTGGTGTTGTTCGTTCTGATAGTTGGCGGCGCACTGAGCTCGTTTTACAAGGTCGACACCGAAGAAATGGCGGTAATTTTGAGACTTGGCAGGTATATCGGAACTGCCGGTTCCGGGCTTCATGTCAAGCTTCCATTCGGTATCGACAAGATTTTTCTGGTCAAGACCGAGCGTATCATGAAAGAGGAATTTGGCTTTCGCAGCATTCTCGACAGCGGGCGAACCACCTACAAGAAAAAGGATTTCGCTGAAGAGTCGCTGATTCTGACCGGTGATCTGAATGTGAGCGATCTTGAGTGGATCGTGCAGTTCAAGATCGAAGACCCTTTCAAATTTTTGTTCAACATGAGTGACCCGGTGAATACGATCAGAGACATCTCTGAAGCAGTTACCCGCAAGATAGTCGGCGATGCCAACGTTTCAGACGTGTTGACGACTGAGCGCGCGGTACTTGCCCAGAAAATTCAGGTTGAGCTGCAGAAGATTCTCAGCAGCTATGAAATGGGCGTGCGTATCATCACCTGCAAGTTTCAGGATGTTAACCCGCCGGAAAAGGTCAAGGCGGCCTTCAATGGGGTTAATGAAGCGGAGCAGCAGAAGGAAAGCTTTATTCTGCAGGCCCGCGGCGAATACAACAAAGAAGTTCCGCGTGCCCGTGGTCAGGCCAAACAGATGATTCAGGAGGCCGAAGGTTATGCGCTCGAGCGGGTAAATCGTGCACAAGGTGAAGCGACGCGTTTTATCGCACTGCTCGACGAGTATAAAAAGTTTCCTGAAGTCACCCGCAAACGTCTCTATCTGGAAACTCTTGAAAGGGTTATGCCACGCCTGAAAGATGCAATCATTCTCGATGATAAGGGTGGTAAAAGCCCGGTTCTGCCGATTCTGCCCCTGCAGTTCCGTGAGACACAGCAGCTGGATCATGGGGGGGCAAATTGAAAAAGATAATAGCAGCAGTAATTTTGGGAATTATTCTTGTCGCCGTTGCCGGAAGCGTATTTGTCGTGTATGAAGGCGAGCAGGCGATAGTGACCAGGTTTGGCAAGCCGGTCGGCGATGTGCGTCATGCCGGCCTTAATTTCAAAATTCCGTTGATCGAAGAAGTTTATCGCTTCGAGAAGCGTATTCTCAAATGGGATGGCGACCCCAATCAGATCACCACACGCGAAAAGAAATTCATCTGGGTAGATGCCACAGCCCGCTGGCGCATCGTCGATCCGCTGGTTTTCTTTCGCACGGTTGCCACGATAAGAGGCGCTCAGAGTCGTCTTGACGACATTATCGACTCGGTAATCCGCGATGCCATCTCGGGCAACTATCTTGTCGATCTCATACGCGGCCCGACTTATGTAGCACCGGCTGATGGCAGTGCCGAAGAAATTCTCGACCCGACCAACCGCCGCACACGCGAGCAGATTCTCGACGACATTCTGCAAAAAGCCCGTGCCAGCACGCCTGAATATGGTATCGAGCTGATCGACGTTCAGGTCAAGCGTCTCAATTACATAGATTCAGTTCTGGAAAAGGTTTATGAGCGCATGAACTCTGAGCGCAACAAGGTGGCCGCCGAATACCGTTCTGAAGGTGAAGGTAACCGGGCCGAAATTCTTGGTGAAAAAGAAAAGGAACTCAAACGCATCAACTCTGAGGCTTTCAGAACCGCACTTGAGATCAAGGGCAAAGCAGATGCCCAGGCTGCGCAGATTTATGCCAACGCCTACAACCGCGATCCCGAGTTCTATGCGTTTTGTCGCAGTCTCGAGACACTTGAAAAAGCTGTCGGCGAGAACAGCAAGATCGTTCTCTCAACTGAATCCGAGCTGTTCAAGTATTTAAAGGATTCACAGTTCAGCAAACCCTGATCGAACATCAATCAACGCTCCGGTGCCGTTTTATCTGGCATCGGGGCGTTTTTTATTCAAGGTTGATCTGGTTCAGACTTCGGTGCAGAATGCGCTCAGCTATGTGCCCGGGCGCAAAAAGTCTTTTCAGCACTGTGTAAGCCTTGCGGGCCCGGTCATGGCTGCCGCAGGTAAAAATGTCTATCTGCACAGACCGGTGTTCGGGCCAGGTATGCAGGGTGATGTGCGACTCTTCGAGAAGCGCTGCCGCTGTGTATCCTGCCGGTGAAAACTGGTGCGACCTGATCAATATGCAGCTGAGTCCGGACTCTTTGACGGCGGTTGCGAGAATTTCTTCGCCTTTTTGGCCTTTTTCGAGCATTTCGGAAGAGCAGCCGGCAAAGTCGGCGATGATGTGTATCGCGTCCGGCATGCTTTCAGCCGTTGCTTTCAAAGTGCCCATTTGTCCCAGCCTTCTTCGTAATATGACTTAACCACATGCGTGTCGATGGTGTTGATCTCGGTTTCGACATGTTCGATGTCGGGCGGAAAAACATTCATGCATTTGATGAATTCGCTGTTAACAAAACGCGAAGGCACGTTGACAGTTATTTCCTGCCAGTTGATAGGAGTGTTGGAGGCCATGACAAAGCCCCAGCTGCCGAACGAGGGAACATAACAGCCGTAGGCTTCAGTATCGAGATGCGAGGTATCAGATGCTGATGCGTTGTTGCGCAAGGGGTTCTCAACTGCCGCGAGCGTGTTATGAATGCACCAGAAGGCTTTATGTGAATAGAGCGGCGAAGTGGCCTGGGTGACAATTCGGCCGCCATGGGCCAGCTGATGTGCCAGAAGACGGTAGAACGTGCGCGAATAAAGGCGGCTGAGAGTCAGGTCGTCGGGATCGGGCAGATCGACTATGATTACATCGTAAAGATCATTATGACTTTCGAGGTATTTCCAGGCATCGTCGTTAACGATTCTGGTTTTGGGATTGCGCATGGAATCGCAGTTCAAGTTACGCATGAGCTGGTTGTTCCGGGCGAAATCTGTTATTGCCGGGTCGATATCGACGATCAGCAGTTTTTCAACATCGGGGAATTTGAGAATTTCGCGGGCGGCCAGTCCGTCTCCACCGCCGATGACCAGAACGTTGCGGCGAGAATGGGCTGATGCCATGGCCGGCAGAACCAGTGCCTCGTGGTAGCGGTATTCATCCTGACTGCTGAATTGTATGCTGCCGTTGATGAACATGCGAATGTCGTTGCGGGTTCTGGTCACGACAACCCTCTGATAAGGGCTGGTAACTGTATAGATTATTTCGTCCCGGTAAAGAGTGTCTTCGGCATAGGTTGAGATGCGCCCGGCGAAGGCAAAGCAGGTGCCGAGCAGCAGCATGCTCGAAACCGCCAGTGCAGTAAGGGCCTGTCGTGACACGATGCGCTCTCTGAAAACGTATATGGCGGCCGTCGCCACCGCAACGTTCATAGTACCGAAGGCAAGGCTGGTTCTTATAAGCCCCAGCTGAGGTACCAGCACGATTGGAAAAAGCAGCGCGGCAAAAAGCGCGCCGGCATAATCGGCGGTCATTACATTCGACAGAACGATTTTAAGAGTGTTGTGTTCTTTGACGATACGCAGGATTATCGGGAGTTCGAGACCGACCAGAGTGCCTATGGCAACCGAGACGAGAATCAGAATCGGGGTGTAGTTTTCGATGTGAGTGAACGCGAAAAACAGCATGATCGAGCTCATGCCGCCGACGACGCCGGTGAGCAGTTCGACAAGAATGAACCAGTCATGCAGTTTATGGTTGATGAAGCGTGAAATAAAAGATCCCAGACCCATCGAACTGACGAAGATACCGATTACCAGAGAAAACTGATAACTGGCGATGATCTGATGCAGATTGTGAAAA
>CAZMWO010000204.1:5272-6505 GCA_964569565.1 uncultured bacterium
CAGCGCGCAGACAGATATCAGAAATACCGCGAATAGAAGAAATACCTGCAATTTTGCTTACCAGTTTTATTTCAAAAGTGAGTTTGAATCTTGCGAGACTGAATTTCTGAGTGGCTTTTTCAGTGCATGGCAGAGGCAATTATGATCGAAAGGCCAAGCATAACTGCGCCAATGATGATGCCAAGAGAAGTATTCTGGTCGATTTCGATTTCTTTGCGCACCGAAAAGGGTGATACTTTGCAGATGATCCAGAAGGCTACCAGATACATGACAAGTCCGATAATCGAATAAACGATGGTCGAGAGTATCGGGCCGGTTGAGAGTTCACTTAAAGCTGATTTGGGGTCCATTTTTTCTGTCTCCGGTTATTATGATTCATTTGCCATGCATGAAACCGCGGTGAGTCCCGCGCATGCTGACGCTGCGTTCGCGCAGGTTTTTGTCGGCGTTGACCTGAGGCGGCTCGTAGAACCCCTCGGGGCGCATGAAATCGGTGGCAATCGCCAGCACCGTAATAGTGCTGAAAACAGCCGCAAAAAGCAGTGCAAGTTTATTCATCAGTCATCATCCTCGTCTTCTCCCCAGCGCTTTTTTTCGAAGTAGTAGATGCGCACGAAATAAGGAATTGCCAGGAGCAGTGAAATAAAGAACCAGGCAAGGGTGTGATGCCCGAGGCGCACGCCCTTGCGAATTTCGACACTGACAGCTCGCAGTGAAAAGTTTGGATCGGCAATGCTGGTTTCGCCACGGTTTCCCTCGCCTTCGATATCGATTTTGTAATTGCCGGCTTCGGGTACCCTGAAATATACGGTTTCATAGCGGGAACCTTCTGACCAGCTTTCTCCACCCTCAACCCCGTGATAATAAGAAACTTCAGCTGGCATAACACAAAACTCTTCTGTTTCTGAGGCATTGACGACCCTGATATCGAAAAATGCCCAGGCATTGTCGAGGGGATTGGCGTAAACGGTTGCGCTGTAAAGAGTTCCGGGTGAATCGATGACGAACTCATCGGTTATACCACTGTCTTTAAACACTTCTTCGCCAAGATTAGCGTTGGCAACATAGACGCCCCCGCTTGAAGAGACGATAAAATACATCAGCAGGGCTATAACAGAGGCAATCAGCGAGCCATGTGCCATTGATTTGTAGAGGGGCGAGCAGTTGAGGGGCTGACAGGCAAAAACCGTAGACGGACTGATGCACTCTATTTTGAAAGCTTCGCTTACCCAC
>CAZMWO010000205.1:0-6496 GCA_964569565.1 uncultured bacterium
ACAGCATCTTCGAGAGCCGACAGGCCGCTGATGCGTCTGATGAACAGTTCTTTACCGCGCTGAGCGTGAAAGGTGTAATAACTTACAAAGGCCATCAGCGTAAGAATGACGACCAGAACGTTGGCACGTTTCATGTCGAAATACTGCTGGCCCGCATCGACAACCGGTTCTTTGGCCGGTTCGGCAACAGCTACCGCTATGTCTGCAGGCTTGTCACTGCCCTCTGTTGCTGGTTCGCTTACCACTTTGCTGACTTCGTCAGCAGCAACAGCGGCGGCACCAGCGTCAGGAGCAACAGGAGCAACTACTGACTCGCTCGGCTCTGCCTGTGCAGCAAAAGGAACCGGATCAGCCTGACTCTCACTGATTTCAGGAAGCGTCTGGGTAGCAGGTTCAGTCACCGTGGGTGCGGCTTCGCCCGTGCTCAGGTTTTCACCGGCAGTGTTCTCAACAGCTGCGTCATCCGTGATCGATGGCGGAACTTCGTCTGGTGCAAGGCTATCGTCACCGACAACTTCTTCCGTGATCTCAGTCATCTCTGACTGTACAGCGGTGACACCCGGAACTTCTTCCTGTTGTGCCACAAGAACCATAGTCGATACCAGACACAGGAAAAGCGCCAGAATGGGCAGCAGTTTCCTGGGCGGTCGCCAGACAACGCTCATGGAAAGACCTCCAAAACACAAATTTGCAATTACAAGCTATGGATTATAAACGAGCATCATCGGGAAGTCAACGAAAGCCGTACCCCGCGGCAACACTCAGACAAAATGACAGGCAACTCGATGCCCGGCGGCGATTTCGCGCAACTGAGGCCGCTGCTGGCATTCTTTGCCAGCCTTTGGACAGACCGCCAGATAGCAGCAGCCTGAAACGATTTCAGCGGGAAAAATCTGTGGTGGCGACTCGGGCAGACGGTCACCTTCGCGCAAAAAGAGTGCTGCCTCAAGCAGATGCCGGGTATAGGGGTGGCAACCATGCGTAATCAGGTTATCAGCCGGCAACTCTTCGACCAGATTGCCACGGTAGAGCAGAATGATACGGTCGGAAATCTGCCGTACCACCGCCACATCGTGCGAAATGAAAAGCATTGCCAGGTTGCGTTCTGTCCGCAGTCTGATCAGCAACTCCAGAATCTGGGCCTGTACCGAAACATCGAGGGCAGAAACGGCCTCGTCGGCGATAAGCAATGTCGGGTTGAGCATCAGAGCTCGACATATTCCGATGCGTTGCCGCTGCCCACCGCTGAACTCAGATGGATAAAGGTCGAGAGCGCCTGATTCAAGGCCGACATCTGCCAGTGCGCCTGCCAGAAAAGCCTCTACCTTATCCCGAGGCAGCAGACCATGAATTTTAAGTGGCTCGCTTATGATCTGGCGCACTGTCATTCGTGGATCGAGCGACCCGAACGGATCCTGAAACACCATCTGCATATTGCGCAGCACTGCCAGGCGCTCGCTGCTGCCAACTCCAAAAATTTCACGCCCGCAGAGTCTTGCCGAACCGGAGTCGGGTTCGTAAATACCCATAAGCACCCGAGCCAGAGTTGACTTGCCCGAACCGCTTTCACCGAGTAAGCCAAGGGTCTCGCCTCTGGCAATCGAAAAAC
Organism: uncultured bacterium; assembly: GCA_964569565.1. Taxonomy (GTDB): domain Bacteria; phylum Muiribacteriota; class Ozemobacteria; order Ozemobacterales; family Ozemobacteraceae; genus Rifleibacterium. Next base: position 1,610 of record CAZMWO010000205.1, read on the forward strand.
TGACTTCGTGCAGAGCCTGTAATGACTGTGGTGCAATGCCACGCAGGCGATCGACAGCACTCTGCAGCAGGCTTTTTTCTACACTGAAACTGCGACTCAGGCTGCTAACTTCGAGAATGACTTCTGCCATGTCAGTTCTGCCCCCGGTGCAGTGGAAACAGGCAGCTCACCTGCCAGCTCCCGGCCAGTTGCCGAAGTTTCGGGCGCTGTTGTTTGCATTCAGCCCGCGCATGCCGGCAGCGGTCTGAATACACGCAACCGGCCGGCTTTCTGTCAGGTGAAGGCAGCGTACCTGCAATAGAAACCGGCAGCTTGCGTTCGCTCACCAGTCTCGGTAATGCTGCGACCAGATCGGCAGTATAAGGATGTGCCGGCGACCCGAGAATCGAAGAGGTGACTCCGCTCTCTACCAGACACCCCGCGTAAAAAACTGCCAGTTGATCAGAAACCGCCCTGATCACGCCAAGATCGTGACTTATGAATATCATGCTGCGCCGCTCCACTTCGATTTGCCGGCGCAATCCCGCAAGAAGCTGAACCTGCAGTGCGGCATCGATGGCAGTGGTCGGCTCATCGGCGATAATCAGCTCAGGCTCGAGCACCAGCGCCATGGCGATCATCGCCCGCTGACGCATTCCGCCGCTCAGCTGATGTGGATAAGACTCCAGAAATTTTTCAGGCTCATTGAACCCGGCACGCTTAAGGGCCAGCATCACTCTTGCATCGGCATCGGCCTTGCTGCTCGCCGGAAGATGGGCGTAGATCGTCTCGACGATCTGATCATACAGCGTCATCAAAGGGTTCATCGCCGTCATCGGCTCCTGAAAAACAAAGCCGACCTTGCGGCCACGCAGCTTTCGCAGCTCTGATTCGTGCGCACTCAATATATTGCAGCCAGCGAACTCGATGCTGCCGCTGCGCGAATGGACAGCCCCTGCCGGCAGCAGAGCCGCAATACTCATTGCCAGCACCGACTTGCCAGAACCCGATTCGCCGGCAATGCCAAGACAATTTCCCTTTTCGAGATGCAACGAAACGTCTTCAAGAACAGGTAGAATACGGCCATTGCTTCCCTTGAGCCGCAACGAAAAATTGTCGATTCTTAGCAAGGCAGGTCCGCCTTACAGCTTTGAATTAGCTGGCCCGAAAAGCAGGCGCCAGTTCATGACATCGTTCCAGACAGTGGTCGAAGCGACCGAAGAACCGGTCTCAGCGTGATACATGCCAATATCGTTTGGCTGCAGCAGAAAAGCCACCGGTTTGTGGTCTTCAAGATAGCGCGCGACGGTCTCGCGGGCGGCCGGAGTTTCTTCATCGACAAACATCGAATCAAGCTTCATCAAAGCCTTATCGAGCTCTGCGTCAGCCACTCCGGCAAAATTCAGACTGTCGAGCACTCCCGGCGAAGAGTGCAGAAAAGCAACCCAGTTGCCGGCAACAGGCAACTGATAACTCAGCAGCGCCGTATCAAAATCGCCGATCTTGAGCCGTGCGCCTGCGAATTCGGCCCACGAAACCGCTTCGACCGTAGCTCTGATTCCGGCATATTTGAGGTCTTCCACGAGCTTTTCAGCAATTACACGGCGGGTCAGATTGTCGTCATTCACCAGAATACTGATTTCACAAGGCCTGCCGCCGTTTTCGCGTATGCCATCACCGTTATTGTCCTTGATCCCGGCGTTATCGAGAATCTTCAGGGCTCGTGTCAGTCTTTCAGAATGTGTCTCTACTGCCGCGACTCCGCTCGCAAGCGGGTTCTGATAAAGCAGCGACGCATCGGCAGGAAACTGGTTCTTTATCCGGCCACGATCTGCTAACAGGTCAAGAGCCTTTCTGAAGCTGGCATTGTCGAGCGGCGCCCGGCGATTATTGAAGACCCAGGTCAATCTGGCCGAATTCGGGTAGCGGATCAGCCTGAGATTTTCAATTTTCATCAATTCCAGCTGTTCGGCAAGCATTGACGGCAGATTAACCCAGTCATACCTCTGTGACCTGAAATCAGTAATCAGCTGCTGATAATTGAAACTGCTCTGAACCAGAACCTGTGGCCGCGAGGCAACTGCAGCATCATAAAAATGCGGGTTCGGCTCGAGGAGCAGATAAGAGCCTTTGGCGCGCTCCTTTATGCGGTAGGGCCCGAGACCGACCGGCTTGTCGATGTAGACAGCCCATGAATAAGAGGCGGGTGCTTCCTCGGCTTCTCCACGGTTAAATGCCGAAGGCAGCGCCGGCTCAGAATATTCAAGATCCTTAAGCAGGTGCGATGGCAGAATTCCAACGGTGAGAAGATCGAGATAGCGACGAGAATCGCTGGCAAAAACTATTCTGGTGCGCTTGCCCTGGCCAAAAGATGAGATATTGACAATGCCTTTTACCAGTTCGGCATAAGGACTCTGCACCTTTTCATTCTGCATCTGCTGGAAGGTGAATTCGAGGTCGCGCGGGTCAAAAGCGGTGCCGTCATGCCATTTGAGATCGTTTTTCCAGACGGCTTCCATTATCAGAGTTCCGTCTTCGCCACGGCTCAACCAGTATGAATCGAAAAGATAAGGCTCAAAGCCGCCGTCAGCAAGTTTTCTGATCGGGCTGGCGTGAACGAAGTTGCTGACCATGCGGCTGTGATCGATATTCTGGTGACCAACCGGGTTCAATCCCATAGGGTCACCATAAATGCCGATTCGAACCACCTTGCCACTGTTGTCATTAAGCATGGCATCGATGTTTTCGGGAAGAACAACTTTTTTCTCACAACAGCCACTGCTGAGCAGGGCGACTGCGACAACTGCTAAAAATAGAAATATACGTGAATTTTTCATGGCTTTCCTTGTAGTGTCAGGGTTCGGCAACAGCTGAAGCCTGCCCCGGCAAAGAATTTAATGTCGCGACATCGGGTATGGTCACGGGTATACCGTCAACAACCACATTAGGCAACTGTGGTTGCGGCACGGTGACTGGTTGTTCGTCGATAATAGCATTTGGCAGAGGTTGCGTCGGTTGTGTCGATGGAGCTTCTGCCGGTAACCGGTTGATTTTAACCATCAGGTCTTCGGCCCACTTTTTCTGCTCTTCACTGACCGTACGCGCCACGTGCAGGCGCTGAAGAATCGGCTGAGCCTGCTGTTCGTGGCCGCTGCTCAGAAGATTGTTAACCATGCCAATTTCAGCTTCGGTAACTGATGCGATCAGCGACTGGGCGTGCTGCTTTATTTCAGGCGGGGCGGCTGAAAGCGCGACATCTTCGAGGTGTGGGCGGGCCAGATCGAGACGCTGCGCTCTGATATAGACAACGCCGAGATCGCGCTTGAAAACCATATTGCCAGGGCTCAGTTCGAGAGCCTTCTTAAGCGAATTCTCAGCCCGGACCTGATCACCAAGATTCGAAGCTGCTATGCCGAGAATATTAAGCATCGTCGGGTCGCGGTCGGCAACCTGCGTCGAAACGCTGGCTGCATATGTCAAAGCGTCTTCCCACTTCTGTTGGCCGGCCTTGATGACTGCCAGCGAAGCTTGTGCCTGCAACCCGAAACCTTCAAATTTAAGAGCTCGTGTCAGCCAGGTTTCGGCCTGATTCATCAGTTCAGTGCGTCGATTTTCGGGAATCGGATATCTGGTGATATCGAGCGCGATTTTCCCGCCATACATGTAATAAATCGAACGGGCGGTTCCGCATGTCATGTCGAGGCCTTGCGTCGCATAGCGGTAAGCCTCTGGCAGGTTGTTCAGCAGATGGTAATAAATGTGCATCTTGCGGAACACTGATGAATGGTAGGTTGAACGAGCATTGAAGTTGATGTTTTTGAATGATTTGTCAGCGTATTTGAGTGCCAGTTCGTGGTCTCCCTGCTGCTGATAAACCTGAGACAACTTGAGGTAAGGGTCGCCCGGAAGCGGATCGAGCTCGATTGCCCGCAGCAGCATTGACTTGGCAGCGTTCTGGGCTTCTGCCTGGCTGTGGCGCATATACATATCGGCATTTCTCACCAGTTCGTCGGCCTGCCAGCAACGCCATTCATAATAAGCGCTCATTACTGATGCCGATGCAGCCAGAATGGCAAAAAGCGCGCCAAAGAACGGTTGCACCGGTAGCTGGCGACGTTCCAGCGGCGAGAGAAAAAAATCTGATTCAGTAAGAACCGGAACCAGAGCCAGAAACAAAACCGCATAAACAGCAGTCTCGATTCGGTGGAACGGGAAGTCCGGCAAAGCCGCCAGTAACTGCGCTACCATCGCGGCTGCAATACCGATCAGCAGGATATGATCGCCGTTCATCTGCCCGTCTGGTCGGACAAATATTTCCCGGCGTAAAGCCCCCTGAATGCTGGCAAAAAATCTGAAAACAAGAAAGCAGAGGAGTATAAGGCCGGTAATGCCAAGCTCTGCTATCACCTGCAACCAGTCATTATGAGCCTGACGGAAGGTAACTGCCGTAAACGTCTCTTTATTGGCATCGCTGAAAGTTTCAGCTTCCTGATATGGAAAAAAGTGTTTGAACGAGCCAAAACCGCGGCCAAAAAGCCAACCACCAACTGACTTGTTGAAACTTTGAATGGTGGCATACCAGACCCACATGCGCTCATAGGTGTTGCTGGTAGTACGATCGAGCGTCAGTGTCCACTTCAGCTTGTCAAGAACGCTATCGGTACTCATTGTCTTCAGTGAAACCACGAACAGTCCGGCAAAAATCAGCGCCACCGCCACGACAAAGAACCGGGCGTGCCGGCGGATCAGCTTACGGTTACGGTCGTTGAGCGCGATCATGATCACCATATAAAAGATGCCGATACCTATCCCTATTATCGCGGCACGGCAACGCGTTATGTACATGCCATAAAGCATCCAGCCGTAGAGGGACATCGAAACGACCTTCATGGCCAGGCTGCGATAGTA
>CAZMWO010000206.1:0-6481 GCA_964569565.1 uncultured bacterium
CAGTAATCCGGAATTTCCGGATAGTTGGAATCTGCAATTTGTGCAACGCGTGTCATGACCGGAAATATTTGTCATGCAGTTTTTTTGTCTAATATTGATTGCTTCAAAAGATTTTCGCACAATTGATTAAGGCTTAAATTTGATTGCAAAGCCTTTATGGCCAATAGTTTATGTAGTTCTTTATTTAGTCTGAGGACAAATTTTCCTGAAAAATTCTTGTTAGCTGTTTCTTCAGGAAAAGGGATTTGATCGCGTTCATGGATTTCTATCCATTCATCCAGAATTTTGCAAAGTTGTTTGTAGACTTCCTGTTCATCATGACCGTGGCAGCATGGGCCCAAAAAGCCCGGAATAGATCCGATGTAGCAATTATCATCATCAGACCATTCAACTATTTTCAGATATCTATCTCTTTTTTTCATTTTCCTGAGCCTCCTTTACAACCTTTTTAACTTCCTTTTCCTGATAAGCTTTTGCATCATCGCCAAGATTCCCTGAAACTGTAATTTTTGCCCCGGAAGGGTGCAAAAAATTGCGATGGCTCCCTTTGCCTCCGCGGTCAACAAATTCATTTTCTATTAAAATTTTTATGAGTTCGCGAATTTTAGGCGGCACACCTATATAGTATCAAACTGATACTGGCTTGTCAATTTTACTTCATAACGCCAGTCGTGACCGGAAATGAGAGACGGGCGCGGGTGTTGCGCAAGCAAGACCCGTGATCCGGCCTCATTTTCCGCGTCTACGCTCTGGTTAGCTTGTTTTAATTTTTTTGCTTCGAACATTTTCATTTAAGAATCTTAAAAAGTCTAAGGCTTTTCGGAGAATCATATCAAACACAGTTCTTAAGCTGTTCTCATTAGTCCCAATCTCTTCCGACAATTTTTGATAATTTTCTCCTTTTCGGTGTGCTGCTCCAGTAGACCTCAAGCTCTGAAGACTTCGAAGAAATGCTATATGATCTTCAAACCCGATTACATTTAACTTTACAAAAACCGCTTCCAGTCTTGCAATGCTTCCTTTAATAGATTTGTTTTGTTCTGCAGATAATAGTTTGCACAGCTGCTTTTCATTTATTGAATCAATTATAATTTTTGTAAGCGCTAAAACCAATTCATCAAAATCTTTCTGTTCATCGGTTGCGGGGACTCTAATACTCTTAAAAAAATGTTGATCTTCCTTGCTTAAGGGTAGTATTAAAGGCCATCCAAGAAAATCATCACAGACTTTTCTTAATTCTTTATACTCATGATAAAAATTATGTTCCGGCATCTCTGAATCTGCAAATTGAGCAAGAATTTGTCTTTTATAAAATGTTTTGCTTACCCCGCCAATAGAAGAAATGTTGTAAGCTCTCCAATGCAGTTGTTCTTCATATGGTAGGTCTCGCCCTAAATCGCCTAACCAAGCAAAAACCTGAGTTTCATGGTGATTGTCCAGTTGCATCCCCCAAAGACCTGCGCATCGAAGATATGAATCCTCAACAGAAAATTTGCTTGGTTGCTGATAATATTTATCTAGAACCTGTTTACGAAAGCAAACAGGCGTTAAATAATTGGGGGCACCTGGATTGCCACCAAAATTATTGGCAAGAGCATCTGGATTAGACGTGTGAGTTATTTCTTCGCCAGCTTCATCCAAGCCTATAATGAAATCGACAAATTTCTTTTCTTTTTCTTCAGCAAACCCCCAATAACCACTTTTTTCTTTTGAAAAGGGTGGAATTAATCGCTTGCCAAGTAACCGACTAAATGACTTTAACTCCTCGGAAATTGTAAATTCACCAAAGTAAAGACTCCAAACCAACAGATTGTCCCGGTGTTGGCCTTCTCCTTCAATAACACCAATCTCTTGAAGAGCCAGTTTAGAGTGTTCTCGGCAATCAAAAAGAATTGCCAGATGCATTTCTTTTATCGCTAAAAATTCTCGAAGCTCTTTTAAACGAACCTTTATGAGTTTATCTTCAAAAATTGCAATTTTTGAATCGTTTCCGGCATCATCGAACTTTATAAAGCAGCCATCTTTTTTTTCATGGTACAAGTTGTGGAAGAGCCTGAATTCTTCGGATAGTTCTTTATAATCTTCACGTAGCCCATGAAATTCCCTGTCTATAACCAACGGCTCTATTCCGCTCTCATCACCAAATCGATGATATTTCGCTTGCTCTTTTTTACCAAAACTTACGCTGCTGGCTGGCAAGCCATGACCATGCATAAGATCCCAAGAGGGCCTTTTTAAGGAGTCTTCAATTTTGCAACTGGGTATTAATGCACAGTAGATCCCATAATGATACTTTTTACTGGAACTTGAAGAATACACTGTAATCATTTCCAAAGGATTAAATTCCCGACCAATATCATTTAGAAAATGTATTTGTGAAAGTCTAAAAGCTTCTTTTTCGTTTCCCATTATTTCTTCTTCTCTATTTATATCAAGCTAACAGCAGCTATCTGGAATTTCCAATAGTTGCTTCAGGTTATGGCAAGTTGCTGTTCATAAAGTATCTCAAAGCTCCCCCGAAAACGCCTGATGCAGCAGCGACTTCTTCAACTCATCAATCGTCATAACCTTCTGCAGATAAACTGCTTCTAGACATTTAGTTTCTTGCGACAAAGCGTCGAGTTTAACAGAAATTTTCTCTTGCTCGGCAAGCGACCTGGGGAATGATATTTCAATTGTCTTAAGAAGGCTCGCCTTGATACCCTTAACGGTTGCGCCTGTCCCCTTAGCATGAATACGCTCCTGCACAGGTTTAGAAAGCAGAAGATACTTGAAAAAGGCCTTGCCAAATCTATTGGTATCTGGCTGTATGATTATAACTCGCTGAGCAAAGGCCACTTTTTCATCATTGTCGAGCTGAGCAACATTGGCAAGGGGTGCTTCTGTTGTAAAAAGAACGTCTCCCTTTGTCGGAATTCCACGAGTCATCCAGCTGCTGTATTTTTCTGTGGCTATAAATTCCATCGGGCTGTCTTGTAAAAAACCCATTTTCACGTTCTTCGCAGTTATAAGACGAATGCCAGCAGATGTCTTTTCCGGCGTTTTACCACGATAATCAATGAATTGGCTCTCGGCTCCAATAGTTGATTCTACCCATCCCGGGTTGTGCTGAGCAAAAACGGTCGCAAGGTAACTCTCAAAGAGGGCGCGGGCGTTTTGCAGGTTTTTTTCGGCGTTGGCTTTGGCGGTGGCGATGCCGGCAAAAGCTTCATCGAGAATAGCGACGATGCGCCGCTGCTCTGGGAGAGGAGGAACTGGAATCTGAAGCGCACCAAGTTTAGTTGCATTAAAGCCACCTTGCGTACTTCCAGAAATGCCTTGTTTAACTGTTTGCCAGTAGTAGTGCGTCTGGAAGAAATAAGAAACAAATTCTGGCAGAAGATCGTTATTCAATAATTTTAATCGTATCAAGTATGATGCAAATACCGCTTTGGGCGGTGATTTTATAAGAAAGTGCTTGCCTGTAGTAGCTCCTGTTCTTGCAAAAACAATGTCTCCAGTTGCAAGCAGGTATTTTGAAAGCTCCGAAGAATCAATTTTGCAATAAGGTACAGAAGCCCAATCAACATTATCATTTTGAATATCAGTAATACGCAGGAATTTTGGACCAATAGCCTCAACTGATGCACTTTCAGTATAGCCATAGTTGATGCTAGATAGTTCTGCCAATGGTATGGTTTGCCAGCCTTTTTTCATGTCTCTATCTCCGACTGGTAGTTGTCTGTCTTTTTGGTTGAGCTTGCCGACCAGCGAAGACCGGTCGAGATTGATTCAGGCGATAGAGATCCCAAATTTAGCAAGGATTTCAATATGCTCAATTCGGTACGCATTGCGTTCCGCTTTTTCAAGCGCGTGCGCTGATTTTCTCCAGCCAGTGGTTGGAGATTTTGCTGGTGCCTTAATCCAATCGAATTCGATGGGTTTGCGGTTGTAGATTCATCCAAATACTTTCTCAATTCTGCACACACTGTGTGCTTAATTGTCTCCGCAGCGCAGAGACAATTAAGCAAAGACTTTAAACCCAGTGTTTTGGCATAAGGAAAAGCTGATGAATTCTGCCTGTTTTCTAAATCCGTTGAAATCGACGGGATTAAAGGCTGGGTATCGCGTTTCTGCAACCAGTGGTTGAAGTTTTGCATGGTCTCAGGAATGGTCTTCATAGCAGTTCCTGAATCTTGGCCAGGACTTTGGCGCTTTCGGCGTCGAGGGTGGCGATTTCGGTCATGATTTCTTTTGGGGTGCGATGCACTACAACTTCGCCGCCGTCGGGGTTTTTGACCGAGAGGTCGAAGGTGGTATTGTCGATATCCCTGATATCAACGCTCCAGCTTTTGGGCGAGTCAGCGCGGGTTTTCTGCAGTTCGACGAATTCGGCGAGGTCGGCGTCGTTGAGCGGGTTGGTCTTGCCGAGGTTGCGGCCGGGGTCGAGCTGGTAATACCAGACTTTGCGGGTGGGCGTGCCTTTTTCGAAGAACAGCACGACCGTCTTGACGCCGGCACCCTGAAAGGTTCCGCCGGGGCAGTCGAGAATGCTGTGCAGGCTGCAGCTTTCGAGCAGCAGCTTGCGCAGGCTGACCGAAGCATTGTCGGAATTCGACAGAAAAGTGTTCTTGATGACGACACCGGCCCGGCCACCGGCTTTTAGCATTTTGATGAAATGCTGCAGAAACAGAAAAGCCGTCTCGCCAGTGCGAATCGGGAAGTTCTGCTGGACTTCCTTGCGCTCTTTCCCGCCAAATGGGGGATTGGCGATGATAACGTCCATGCGGTCCTTTTCCTGGATGTCGGCGAGGTTCTCGGTCAGCGTATTGGTGTGCAGTATGTTCGGGGCCTCGATGCCATGCAGAATCATGTTCATGATGGCGATGACGTAGGCCAGCGACTTCTTTTCCCTGGCGTAGAAAGTCTTTTCCTGCAGGGTTTTGAGGTCGGAAGTGGTCAGCCTGTTGTGCGCCCTGAGATAGTCGAAAGCCTCGCAGAGAAAGCCGGCCGACCCGACGGCGCCGTCATAGATGCGCTCGCCGATTTTCGGACTGACCACCTTGACGATGGCCCTGATCAGCGGGCGGGGCGTGTAATACTCGCCGCCGTTGCGCCCGGCGTTGCCCATGCGCTGGATCTTTTCTTCGTACAGAGCCGAAAGCTCGTGCTTTTCAGTCTGCGAGCGAAAGCGCATTTCGTCGATGTGCTCGATGATGCTGCGCAGGGTGTAACCGCTGGAAATCTTGTTCTTGATCTCGCCGAATATTTCGCCGATCTTGTATTCAAGCGTAGCCGGGCTGGCGGCGCGCTTTTTGAAGCCGTGCAGATAGGGAAACAGCTTGATATTGACGAAGTCGCGCAGATCATCACCGGCGAGCGCTTTTTTGTGGTCGAGCCTGCCATCGGCTCCTTTGGGCGCGGCCCAGTTGCTCCAGCGATAGGGATTGTCGAGAATGTAGCTGTAGCTTTTGCCTTCGAGTGCGGCTTCGTCGGCTTTGTCCTGTTCGAGGCCGTCGAGGTATTTGAGAAACAGCAGCCAGGAAGTCTGTTCGGTATAGTCGAGCTCGGTGGTGCAGCCGGCCTCTTTTCTGAGTTCGTCGTCGATGTTTTTGAAGGCCTGTTCGAACATGTGCTGTTACTTCCGTTTCGTAGTTGTGGTTGTCGCTCTCATTGATTCTCTGCCGCATCAATTTAACCACGATTGTGGCATTCCTGCAAGGAATTGTCGACCGGCGGGTTCCGGCCCCGCAACCGCACGCTACCAGGGTGAAAACTTCTTTAAAAAATATGCCTATTGTAATGACAATAGGCATATTTATGGTATAATGATAGTGAAAGGAGTTTTGTATGTCTAACACCAGCATGAACATTCGTATGGATAGTAAAATCAAACAGCAGGCGCAGAGTCTTTTTGCCGAGTTTGGTCTGGATATGACGACGGCGGTAAACATGTTCCTGAGACAGGCGATCAGAGAGCGTAGAATTCCGTTTGAACTGAAGCTGAATCCCAATGAAGAAACGCTCGCTGCTGTTGAAGAAGTCCGGGAGATGAAGAAAAATCCTGCCAAAGGCAAATCATATAAAGACGCGGATGAGATGATGAAGGATCTGCTTAAGTGAAATATGCTATTAAGCCTACGACAAAGTTTGAGAAGGATCTTAAGCGGGTGCGTCGGCGGGGCTGGGAAATTGCTTCTTTAACCGATATCGTCAAAGAACTGGCCGCCGGGAAAAAATTGCCGGAAAAGAATCGAGACCATGATCTGGTCGGAAATTTTGCCGGTCTGCGAGAGTGTCACATCGAGCCAGATTGGCTGCTTATTTATGAAATAGATAGCGATAACTTGATCTTATATCTTGTTAGAACCGGTTCCCATAGTGATTTGTATTAAGTTGGCGCTCCATTGTTGCGGCGTTTACGAAAAAACCAGCTTCAGCAGGGCCCAGTCGATATTTACCTTCCCGACACGCTTTGAGCCGAGGACGAGCGATCAGCATG
>CAZMWO010000207.1:0-6467 GCA_964569565.1 uncultured bacterium
CGACGAAGCCAGCAACCAGACTCTCAGCAATATTCTGAGCACCTCCGTCACCGCCTGAGGGATACTCTTACGGCGGCAGTGCCAGGCAAAGAGTCTGGATCCTGCGACTACGCGCAGAATGACACACCCTTATCTCGTTCTGCGCGTAGCGAAGCGGAGTCGCAGAATCCATAACGCAAAGCCTGCTCTGCCTCTTTAGAAATCTTTATGATCTGCGGCTTAGGCTAGTCCTCTGTCACATTTGAATTATAGGGTCGATTGGTTAAGAATTCACGCCTGGCAAAAAATCATACAAGGGCGCAGGCGGGTTTCTCAGGCGCGGAAACTTCGAGCCAGGCAATATTGACGCAGAGCCATGGCTATTCAACGATACTCTCATCTGGTGAGAGTTGTAGCGAATGAGATTCCGCCGAGAGCCCGGCATAAGCGGTATGCCACGGATTGAATTCTTTAACTCATATGTGACAGTGGACTAGAGGTTTTTTCCGGGAAACATCTTTGCGGCGCATTCAGGGCAGATGCTGTGTGAAAACTCAGAATCAGTGTGTTCTTTGAGATATTTTTCGACCTGATTCCACAGCCCTTTGTCGTCACGAATCTTCTTGCATGAAGAACAGATGGGAATAATGCCGCGCAGCACCTTGATTTCGCTGAGTGCCTGCTGCAGATCGGCTATTGCCTTCTGGTTCGCGTCTTCGAGATTCTTGGATTCGGTAATGTCAGTGACAAAACCTTCAAGCTGTTGCGTTTTATCGCCTTTTTTTGTTTTGCCGGACAAACTGCCCTGGTCCCAGACCCATTTCTGCTGACCGGCAGCGTCGATAATGCGATAGGTCAGATTATACGGCCTGCCGTCTTCTATTGCCCGCATGGCCTCAGACCTGATGCGTGACAGATCTTCGGGCAAGATAAGACTGGTGAAGTCTACGCGGGCATTGCTGATCAAATCTTCAGGCTTGTAGCCGGTCAGTTTTCTGCAACCACGACTGGCGTATTTCAGCGTCCATTTATCGCCAATTTCGCATTTATAGGCCATTCCCGGCATGCTGCCAAGCAGCATGCCGATCTGACGTCGGCTCTTTTTGAGCCGGCGACTGGCAATACGATTTTTGCGATAAAGCTCTTCAAGATTGAAATGCGCACGTATCAATCTGATCACGAATACAAGCAGCAGAAACGCGATAACTATCTCCGCCAGCTGCACAACACGACGCCAGAAAAGGTCATTCTCGCTTTCCGGCGAATAGATAAAGCCTTCAAGACTGAAATCGGCCGGCAGCATGCTGAGTTCATGGTATTTTTCGGCAATATGACGCCAGCGCCCGGGGTTCATGTAGCCGATTTCGACAACATCTCGACCGATAAGCGCCTTAGATTTATCTGCCTCGAACAACAGATGCTCTCGACTGTGGCGCTGCGAATAACGGTTCAGAATAAGGTCGACAAGCTCCTGAGGATGGTCCATGGCATACTGCCAACCCTTTTTTGTAGCTTCAACAAATGCCTTGACGCGCTCAGGGTATCTTCTGATCTGTTCTTCAGAGGTAAACAGAACATCGCCATAAAAATCTATGCCGCTCGACTGTGGCGTAAATACGCGGTAATCAAGCTTGCGTTCCACAAAATTGAAGGGTTCGTCAGAAAGATAGGCCGAAATAGCGTCGGCCTTGCCGGCGATCAGCTCATTTACACCGTAGGTATGCGGCAGAATCTCGAGATCTTCCATTTTCATGCCTTCGGCGCGCAGATAGGCGAGCAGTTCGGCTGAATGCTTTTCGAGCATGACCCGACGACCAACAAGCTGATGAATATTGGTGATATCACTTGTGGCAGGAACAAGAAACGCCAGGGGGGAATGCTGGTAAATAGCCGCCAGCACCACGACCGGCTCACCACGCGAACGATGCAGCAGCAGTTCAGCGCCTCCGATGCCGAATTGCGCCCGCCCTGATACTACGGTGTTTATTGACGCTTCTTCAGGATTGTCCTCGACGATTTCGACTTCAAGCCCGGCCTCTCGATAATAACCCTGTTCGATAGCAGCATAATAGCCGGCAAACTGAAACTGGTGCAGCCATTTAAGCCTGAGAATGACCTTGTCGAGGTTGGCGCCAGCCGGTGCAGGGTCTGCCAGCACGGCAGTCGCTGCCGAAAAAAACGACAGCAAAGCGACAAAAACCAGAATTTTACAGATGGGAAACCTGTACCCCGCGCACTTCATATTCTCTGTTCCTGTTTGCTGTAACTGAAATTTTGTGAGTCTCTATGCAGTAGATTTTAATGCAAAACTGCAGTCTGGTCAAAAAAATAAAACCGCCGGTTTGAGGCGGCGGCCAAAGCTATATGGCAAGCACCATCGAGATGCCTGAATGAGTCCTATAGGGCTAGAAAGGCCAGTAATTGTTATCGGCCCAGATACGCTCAGTCACGATCCGGTCGATTTCGAGCAGCTGATGCAGGTGGCTGCGCTCCCAGCCGGCCAGCCAGGCGTAGAGTTTCTTTTCTTCGGCGTCGCTGGCTGATTCGGCACGCTCTGAATAAACCTTGATCGCGCGCTCTTCCATGTGGACCGCCGCTGAAATAGCTGCCGACTCGTAGTCTGCTCCGGTTATCTGTTCGATAATCTCGCTGTTAACTACTTCTGATGCCGTTTTAAGCGGGTCTTCGCTGACGTCGGCGACAAAACTGCCGGATTCTTTGAGCGACTTGTAATGCTTGAGCAGCAGGTCGATGTGCTCCTGTTCTTCGGCAGCCATGGTGCTGAAGAATTCGCGTACAGCTGAATGCTGTGTGTGTTCGGCAACTTTGCTGTAAAAGGTTTTGCCACGCTTCTCAAGAAGCAGGGCCTGTCTGATGATTTCGAGAGAACGCTGTGCGCTCATTTTCCCTCCTGGTTATTGTGTCTTCTGATAACAACAATACGAATTACCCGCCAAAAAGCAACCTGATTGTTACAGCATCTCTTTGAGGCTGAGGTTAAACAGTTTTACGCCTTCGCGCGGCTGACGGGAACGGTATTCGCTCACCCAGCCTTTGACAATCGCGTATTTTTCGTCGGGCAACGCGAGTATGTACATCATATTCATGCCTGGCCAGACCTCGGTATCGAGACGGGTGCCGCCACCGGCACCTGAACCGTAAACCGTAGGAATCTGGGAAAACGCCGAGATCTTGTGTTTACGAAAAAGCTGTTCGAGTTCTTCCTGTAGAGTGGCGCTACAGATCAGCATTACAAATTCCATATTCATTCTTCACCCCGCAATTCTGCCGGAACCAGCCAGCGCTGCAACAGGCTGTAGAGAATCGGCATCAACACAAGTGTCATGATGGTCGAAACGAATAAGCCGCCGATAACGGTTAAACCGATCGGAACCCATACTTCAGAGCCGTCACCGGTAGAGAGCGCCATCGGCAGCATACCGATCGCCGTTGTCGATGATGTCGAAAGAACCGGGCGCAGACGGCTTTTGCCGGCTTCGACCAGAGCGCGGCTGATCCTTATGCCGCGTCTGATCAACATATTGACGTAACTTATCAGCACGATACCATTATTTACAACTATACCGATCAGAATGATGAATCCGAGAAGAGAAACGACCGAGATGCGGTTGCCGGTAATGGCAAGCAGCTGAATCGCACCCATAAAGCCGAACGGAATACTCAAGAATATGATGAACGGCGCCAGCAGCGATTCAAACTGCGAGGCCATGACCATGTAAACGAGAATCATACCCAGCACGGCCGCCTGCATCAGCAGCAGAAACGAGTCGATGCGCTCTTTTTCGTTGCCGCTGAAAGCCCAGCTGAAGCCCGGCGGAACTGGAAGTTCTTCGAGGATCTTGCTGGCACGGGCGATGACGCTGCCGGGGTCGGTGCCGAACACCTGACCGGTAACCTTGATGTAGCGCTGTTGTTCGCTGCGCTCGATGCGAATCGGACCGAGTTCCTGTTCGAGCGTCGCGAGATTGCTAAGGCGCACCGACTGGCTGTTCGGAGCCAGAATATTGACCTGGTCGAGATCGGAGATTTCTACACGATCCTGCGGGCGCAGGCGCACTTCGATATCGTATTCTTCGCCGCCCTCGCGGAACTTGGCAGTGCGATCACCTCTGAAATACAGCTCAACGCCGCGCGCGACATCGCTTACATTCAGCCCAAGCGCCGAAGTTTTTTCGCGATTGACCTTGACCTGCATCTCAGGGCGCGCCAGTTTCTGGCTGATTTCGAGGTCTTTGAGGTTTTCGATCTGAGAGAGGGCCTTGACCATGTTGCTGGCGTATTCGACGCCCTGCGCCAGATCATGCCCGTAGATATCGACCGAAAAGTCGGCGCTGCTTCCTACGATCATTTCACCAATCGGGTCGGTCGTGGTAAACCTGATGATGGTACCGGGAATCTTGTCGAGAATCGGGCGCAGACGGCTGATAATTTCTTTGGCACCGGCCTTGCGCTGATTTTTCGACAGCAGTGTCATCTCGATCTTGCCGTAATTCGAGGCCTTTTTGGGGCTGAACATCATGTTTTCGACGTCTTCGGTGACGCCGGTGGTGATGATGTATGATTTGAGCTCAGGCGTGTTGGCGCGGATAACTTCGCCGATCTGCTGGCAGACGCGGGTGGTTTCCTCATAGCGGGTGCCAGTCGGCAGTTCGACTTCCATGAACAGGAAGCCCTGATCCTGCTGCGGCATGTATTCGACGCCAACCAGCGGAATCAGCGCCAGCGAGAAGACAAAAATCGCAACCAGTGTGACGAGAACCTTTTTGCGGTTACGCAGAGCCTTGCGCAAAAACAGGCCGTAAAGCCTTTCGACCCGGTCGAATGTGCCGCCGATCCATGCAAAGATGCTGTTGCTGGAATCAGCGCCTTGTTTGAGAAACTTCGAGCAGAGCATCGGCGTCAGCAGCAGCGATGAAAACAGTGATGCAATCAACGCCATGGTCACGATGGTGGCCAGCTGACCGAACATGATTTTGGTGATACCACTGGTAAAGATGATCGGCAGGAAAATGGCAACCGTGGTCAAGGTCGAAGCGACGACGGCGGTGCCCATTTCGGCGGCGCCCCAGATCGCGCTCTCACGCGGGTTCACTTCGCGGTCGAGGTAGCGTTTGATGTTGTCGAGAATGACGATGGCGTTATCGACGACCATGCCCAGCGCGATAGCGAGACTCGACAGCGAAATCTGGTTGATCGTATAGCCGTTCATGTACATCAGCAGAAAGGTGATGATCAGCGAAGTCGGCACTGTCGTCGAAACGATCAGGCTGGCGCGCATATCTCTGATGAAAAACAATATGACGAGAAAAACGCCGATGCCGCCGACCAACAGAGAGCTGCGCAGGTTGTTGACCGTGCTCATGATAAAATTGGACGAGTCGAAAAATTCGACGATTTCGACATCAGCAGGCAGCTGCGCCTTGATTTCGGGAAGGGCCGCTCTTACCTCCTGCGATACCGCGAAAGTGTTGCCGCCCGATTGTTTCTGTACAATAATACCGATAGCGGGGCGGCCGTTCATCATCAATTCATCTGATTTTTCGGCAAAGCCATCTTCGATTTCGGCGATATCTTTGAGTCTGATGATGCCCTGGCTGTTCGAGACTACAAGTTCGCCGATTTCTTCAACGGTGGTGAATTCAGCCGGTGTTCTGATGAGAAAATCGACAACGCCCGATCTTATGTTGCCGCCGGGGTTAGTTAGATTCTGCGCATGCAGCATCTGTACAACCTGCTGACCGCTGACTCCGGTTGCCTTGAGACGTTCGCGGTCGAGTTTGACCCTTATCGTGCGACGCAGGCCGCCCTGCGAAATGGCGGTGGCGACGCCGGGCAGGCGCTTAAGCGCATCGGTTATCTTTTTATCGACGATACGGTCGAGCTTTTCCCAGCTCTCATTGGCGGTGACACAGAGAACCATGACCGGAATCGCGCTCATGTCGAACTTGAGAATCATCGGGTCATCAGCGCCGTCGGGCAAGTATTTACGAATCAGGTCGATGCGCTCACGAATGTCGTTGGCCGCCTCAGACAGGTCGGTATCCCAGTTGAACCTGACCGTTATCATCGACACGCCTTCCATCGATGAGGAAGTGACCTTATCGACGTTCTGCACCGTCGACACACGTTCTTCGATGACTTCGGTGATGCGCGTCTCTATTTCTTCAGGGCCGGCGCCGGTATACGAAGTGATTACCGAGATTACCGGAATATTCATATCGGGCATCAGATCGATGCCGACGCGGGTATAGGCGAAACCGCCGAGGATGACGCAGGCGAGAAAGATCATGGTGGTCGTAACCGGCCATCTGACGCCAAATTCTGAGAGTTTCATCGGTCGCTTTCACTTTCGACGATCTTGACCTGGCTGCCTTCGCGCACGAATTCTAGGCCGCGGGAAATGATCTGTTCGCCGGCCTTGACGGTGTTGAGCGCCGGGCTGAACCTTGTCCAGGCCAGCAGGAAGG
>CAZMWO010000208.1:0-6454 GCA_964569565.1 uncultured bacterium
TGATATAAATCATAGTTGGGTCACAGTACAAGTATGAATTTTGAGATGACTTCTATTTACCTTAGATTGCGCCTGGTGAGAGTTGTAGCGTTGAGACCCTGTCGAGAGCACGGGTAACAAGGCATAGTCTTGTGGCTATTAATTTACGTAAAATAGGCAATCCCATCTGAGACTGAATCTTTACCATTACTCTGAGTTGCACTCTTTCAGTTGCCGGCAAAAAGTGATATATTAGCGGGGCCATGAAAACCGATGCCCCAAATATAATCATTCGTGCAATCACTGCCCTGGTCATTCTCTCAGCTTTTTTGCTGGCAGAATCAGTTGCAGTCGCCCAGGTGACCCGGGCCAAAACAACAGAAGAGCTGATCGCCGAAGTGGAGGCCGCCGACCGGAACAAGGCGTCTGCTTCGGCGTCTCTCGAAAATGAGCCGAAGAGCGCGGCCGAGATACTTGCAGAGATAGAAGCTCTTTCGACTCCGACCAATGCCGGAGCTTCTGAAGAAGACGATGACGAAAGCGACAAAGATGAAAGCGATGAAGATGAAGACGTTGTGGAAACCGGTAGTTCCGCTGTAGAACTGCCGGTTGACAGTGAGCCGCTGCCTGACGAAGTGATCGGCGAATATGCTGTAGATGAAGATGGCGAAGAAGGTCTCGACATAGAAGTGATACCTGAGGGCGATACCACAGAAATCGCATCGACAGCAGCACCTGTGTCGACAGACACTGCATCGGAAACGCTTTACGAAAAGGCCGACGCGCTTGAGCCACAGCTGATGCTTGCCGGCACGCCCGCAGAAAAAGACGGCGAATCTCAGGTCAGCGAAAAAATCAGCGGTAGAATAGTCGCGGAAAAACAGCCGGTTGCCCGGCGCCGTCATATCAACCGCTGGGTTCTGAAAACTGAAGATGGTCGCAGAATTCCGCTCAAGTCCAATATCAAGCTGTTGCAGGAAGTGCGGCGCGAAAACATACTCGACAGTGAAGTGTCTCTGACCGGTCGCTACGTACGTTCGGGCATGAACGACAACCTGCGCTATTTTGTCGTTGAATCGGCCGTTGTTCTCGAAGATGAGCCTTCCGAAGACAAGACCGCCAGAAAAGACAAAAAGTGATCGGGCGGAAGGCAATCGACCCGGGCAGCAGATAAAGCAGATGCAGAACGAAAAGCTTGAAAAAATACTGGCGCTGATGCCCCCCAATCCCGGCGTGTATCTCATGAAAAACCGGGTTGGTGAAATAATCTATATTGGCAAGTCACGTTCCCTTAAAAAGCGGGTCAGGTCATATTTCAACCGCCAGCATGACAGCATGAAAACCTCGGTTCTGGTTTCTGCTATAGAAGATATAGAATTTATAGTTACCGGTAATGAAGTTGAGGCGCTGATTCTTGAGAACAACCTGATCAAGAAGCACAAGCCCCGTTATAATGTTCTTCTTAAAGACAGCAAGACGCATCCTTATATCAGGGTGACGCTCAATGAGCCGTTTCCACGCCTAGAAAAAGTTCGCAAAGTTTCATTTCGCGACGGCAATCTGTATTTCGGGCCATTTCCGAATGAGTATGATCTGGCTCGCATTGTCGATCTGCTGTCGCGCAATTTCAGGCTCTGCACGGTGAAGCGCAAGATCACGCCAAAACTGGGCGTGCGCCCCTGTCTGAAGTATCATCTCGGCATCTGCCAGGGCGTCTGCCAGGGCGAAGTCAGACCGGAAGAATACGCTGTGTCGGTAAACAAGGCCATAGATGTGTTGTCCGGCAGGGTAGACCCCGATTTTACAGGTCTCGAGCGCCAGCTCATGGAACTTGTCAACCAGTATCGCTACGAGGAAGCGGCTGAGGTGCGTGACACGCTGTCTGCTCTGGTGCGCTTCTTTGCCAGTCAGAAGGTTGAGTTTGTCAGGCCGGTCAACCTCGATTTCTGGGGAATCAGCGAAGCCAGCGACCGGGTCGTATTTTCGGTGTTCTTCGTCAGAGGCGGCAAGATGCTGGGCAATCGCATTATCGATGCCGGCCTGGCTCCCGGGTTCGCTCTCGGTGAGCTGCTCTCTGAGGTCATGACACGCTTTTATGATGCCAACCTGATTCCTTCTGCCATTTATTGTCGTGAAGAACCTGATGCCCGTGAATCGCTTCTCGAAGTGTTAAGCGGGCAGGCCGGGCGCAGCGTATCTTTTCAACGCCCGCGTCGCGGTCAGTTCCTGAAACTGCTTGAAATGGCCGATGCCAACGCTCTCGAGGTCATGCGTAACATCAAATCGCAGGGCAACGAACGCATAGATGAGGCGGTTATCGACCTGCAGAAGCAGCTCAATCTCAGACAAGCACCGGTGCGCATCGAGTGTGTCGATATCTCGCACATTCAGGGTACCGACCCGGTGGCATCGCTGGTTGTGTTCAAAAATGCCCGCCCGCACAAAGGCGAATACCGTCTTTATCATATAAAAAGCGCGCGCGGCGGCGATGACCCCGCTTCAATCGGTGAAGTTACGCGCCGGCGCTTTACCAGGCTGCTGCGGGAGCATGCCGGCCTGCCCGATCTGTATATCGTCGATGGTGGTATCACTCAGGTGCGCTCGGCGCTTCGCGAACTCGAGCTGCTCGCTGTTGATGTCGAAGTGTTTGGGCTGGCCAAGCGCGAAGAAACTCTGGTCAAGTATGACGGCAGTGAGTTCAAGCTGCCTTTCAGCAGCTCCGGTATGAAAATGATAATCAAGCTTCGAAATGAAGCGCATCGCTTCGCCAACACTTTTCAGAAAAAGGCGCATGGAAAGCGCGTGCTCAAATCGGCACTGCTGAACCTGCCAGGCGTCGGGCCGGCCACCATTCGCAAGGCTCTCTGGGAATTCGGCTCGACAGCCAATCTCTCCCGCGCCAGCGCAGAAGACCTGCGTAAACGCTGCCAGATTCCGCTGAAGACAGCAGAGCTGATCATCAACTCACTCAAGGAAAACAGTGATGAAGAATAGATTCTGCCGGGTCGGGCTGAGATTCTGCTGCCTGCTGCTGACGCTGCTGCCGTCACTGGTTTTTGCCGACAGCGCCTCTGATAATATGCAGAAGAATCTCGAGTCAGCTTTTAAGCTCGCATTCAATGACCCGGCTGAGTTTCGCAACGCCGGTATCTTTCAGCTGCTCGGCTATAGCGACGATGAAATCGCCCAGATCGGTCGTATAACGCCACGCCCGGCCTCGATAACTGTGCTGGCCGAGCCCGACTCCGACGCCGGCGCTTTTAAAAACATCATGGTCAGCTGTACAAAGGTTTCGTATTATAACCTGACCATAGACCGGGTTGTTTTCGATTTTCCCGGATGTCGCCTGTGTACTGATGAACTGGCGCAGGGGCGTTTGCGTTTTCTTGGATCTGAGCAGATTAAGTTGAAAACCGAGGTCTCTGCCTCTGATATAGCAAGGGTATTCGACCTGGTAGCGCGAGCCCGCAACCTTACCAGTCTGCGCATAAAACTCGAAGAAGACCGGGCCAGAATCAACGGCCGCGTTAAACGTGGCTTGTTTGTGGTAGATTTTAACATTACCGGGAATACTGAACTGGTCGACTCAGATACGGTTATTTTTCGCTGCGATCGCATGTTGCTCAATCGTGCGGTTGTACCAAGAAATACTGTTAACGCCGTGTTCAAGGAAATAAATCCGGTTTTCGATGCCAGAAAAACCTGGCTTAATCTCAATATTGCCGCCATTAAAATCAGGCAGGGATTCGTAGAAACGATCGCCACCATAGAACGGAGAAAAAGTTGAATGCCAACCACCCGCAGGTTTTACCGCATAGCCAAAGCAGTTCATCAGAGGCAGCTCGATTTGATAGTTGCTCTCGACTGTGTACACGACCAGCACAACCTGTCAGCAGTGCTCAGATCGGCGGATGCCACCGGTATCAATCGCGTTATCTGGTACCCTGATCTGAAAAAGCCGGACAAGCTCAACCCGGAGGTCTCAAAAGGTTCTGAACGCTGGGTTAAGCTTGAGACTGTTGATACGCTTACCCCTCATCTGCTCGATCTCAAGAAGCAGGGGTACAAAATCGCGGCGACTCACATGGCCCATGAGGCCGTTGACTTCAGAAGCGTCGACTGGACAACCCCCTGGGTAGTTGTGTTTGGCAACGAACAGAGTGGTTGCTCGGAAGAGACGGTACAGCTTGCCGATGCCAATATTTTTCTGCCAATGATGGGTTTTGTACAGAGTCTTAATATTTCGGTTGCCGCTGCGGTAACCTTTTATGAGATTCAGCGGCAGCGGGAAAATGCCGGGATGTACAGTCAGGGAGCCTCTGAAAAACAGGTGCGCGAGCTGTACAGCCAGTGGAACCTCGTTGACGACCATTTTGACCTCGATCAACTGATGGAAGCTCCGACCGGCGGTATTCCGCCGATGGAACACCCACATAGCGACGGGCGCGCTGTCCGCAAGTTTCCCAAAGTAAATCCTTAATCAATACCTGGTCAACACCACATCTTACGGTTTGTTTGTGGCTCAGGCCGGCTTCTTGAGCGTAAAGCGACGGCGGGTCTGTTGCGCGATGTGTACAGGTTGTCATTTTGTACAAAAAAAATATTAAAAATAGTTAACAATCACGCAAACCTTTCCGAATAAAGCCATAACATCAAATAACTGACCGAAATGGAGTTGGTCGATGCAGAAAATTAAACAGGGATTAAGGGACTGGACGAAGGACTTCGCAAGGGCGCTCGTGTTTTTTCTGGTTTTGCAGACGTATGTTGTACAGGGGTTCGTGATCGAAGGGGCCTGTATGGAACCGGAACTGCACTCGCGTGAGAAGATAATTGTCAACAAGATGATTTACCAGATTCAGGAACCCGAAGTGGGTGAAGTGGTGGTTTTTTCTTATCCGCTCGAACCGGAGAAAGATTTTATCAAGCGGGTCGTTGGCGTTCCCGGCGATCTGATCGAGATCAGGGATGGCTACCTGTATCGAAATGGCAAAATGATGAAGGAACCTTTTGTAAAAGAATACGTTTTTGGCTCTTATGGTCCGCAGAAAATTCCAGCTGGAAAGATCTGCGTGATGGGTGATAACCGCAATAACTCTCATGACAGCAGATCGTGGGGACTGCTCGACCGTGAAATGGTCAAGGGCAGGGCCGAAGTCAAATTCTGGCCACCTTCTTCTGCCGGTAGAATAGCAGCACTCAAAGAATAATTCAGATTTGACAACCCCCCGGCTTCAGGATATATTCTGACCACATCAGGAGAAGGTACCGTGGTAACCTCTTTCAAAATAAGCGGATTTACGTGTCCGGCCTGTGGCACGGTTTTCGACGCCAGAACTGTGACGTCGATAACGCACCAGGGCCAGGACTCAGACTTCCTCCCGCATTACCTGGGAGAGAATCCGTTGCCGTACTTTCTGGTACAGTGCCCGGAATGCAGTTTTTCCGCTTATCCCGAAGATTATAATGATGCAGAAGCTTTTCAAAATAAACTTTCTGTACCGGTGATAAAAAAAATAACCAGTCTGCCGATATGCCGGAAGATACCTGAAGAAGCATTGAAGTTCTTTATTGCCGGCAAGATTTACGAAGAGACCAGCCGGAATCCGTACCATATCGGCAACCTTTATCTGCGCGGGTCGTGGTGTTGCCGTATCAGTGACAATCGCAAGGCCGAGATAGAAATGCAGCAGATGGCGGTTAAATTTCTGCGCATAGCGGTCGAGAAATCGACGATAAATAATCCCGACAATCTGCCGGTGGTTACTTACCTTATCGGAGAGCTTTATCGCAGGCTGGAAGATCGCAAATCAGCCCGCGAGTGGTTCAGTGCCGTTGAAGAAGTTTTGATAGACCAGGAACAACAGTGGATTCTCGAATTAACACAAAAACAGGCTGAATTGAATGAGCATTTCATCAACTGAAAGCTCACATTGAAAGGGAGTAAGGGTTCTCTGTTGTCTTGAGCGATCCTGAAATTTCCTGATAAAGTTTGTGATTTCTGTTAAAATCACATAAACTCTTAAATGGAAATTTTGGGATCGCTTTATTCAGGGGAGTGTCGATGCATAGAATCAGAGTCAGATATGCCGATGAACAGGGGCGCACCCGCGAAGAAGTTTTTGAGACCCGTTCTTTGAGCGAGTTGCGGGCGGCCTTTAATACCAAGGGTTATTATGTGCTCTCTGAGGTAGTCGAGAAGGGCAGTTTCAGCGAGCAGCTGCGTGAGGCGCTTACTTTCAAGGCGAGCGTATCGGTCAAGGAACTCAACGAATTTACCAAACTCCTGCGGACCTTGCTCAAATCAGGCATGGCAATCACCGATGCTTTTGAAGTTCTGCTCGATGATGCCGAAGATACTCAGTTGAACATGGCTTTACGCCAGGTCAACAGTGACATAAAAGAGGGTGTGTCTCTCAGCGCAGCACTTGGCAGGCACTCAGACGTTTTTCCTGATATCTATATCAAGACTATT
>CAZMWO010000209.1:0-6445 GCA_964569565.1 uncultured bacterium
ATTCCGCCAGGTCAGACGGTTGGAAATTACGGCCCGACAGCTGGTCAGACGCTGTTTGCCAGTACCCCGGCGGCGGCTTCAGATGGTTGCGAATTTCAGTGTGAAGTGACTCCTTCCGGGAGTTCGTTCTTTGCCATGCTGCCAGGATCTGCTTATCAGACGGTCGCTACCAGCACGTTCTCGCAGCCGCCTCCTGGCAACCATTTCTTTCTGTCAGCATGGGTGTGCCCCGGCAGCGGCAGTGCCGATCTTTCGCTGATACAATATGATGAAGATGGCCAATCGGTGGCTACGGCAGGAATACGAGTGAACGCTGATGGAACTCTCGCGGTGTTTGAAACTGCCCCGGTACTTGAAGTGAATCATCATGGCGTGGCCTACAGTCTTCCAATCAACATAGATAATGAGCCGTTCAGGTATTACCGCATATACATGAGCTTCGAACTTGAGTATAATCCGGCTGTAGCCAGTCATGTTGTGATCGTTCTACAGAACAGCAGTGTTGATTCTCCCCGTTCCGTCTGGTTCGATGGCATTCAACTCGAAAAGGCCTTTGCTGGACAGACACGACCTACTACTTTCAGCGACCGTTTCAAGATTCACTCTCCGACTCGCAGTCGCACATTAGATGGTGGTTCGCAATATTACGAATGGTGATTGAAGCGCAGGTTGCCAGATGTATAAGGCCATTCATGGCCAGAAAGCCAGCTCTGAGCTGGTCCTTCTGTCTGTGAGATTGCTTCCCTGCTTCGGCGGTGCTACGTTTCGCCAAGGGTCTCTATGTTTGAATGAAAACAGGCCTGCTGCTGGACAAGTATTCGATTTCCAATTATGCTTATCTGGTAGAGGAAATAGTTGTACCTATGAGGATTGCAGGAGCCATAATCATCTTCGCTGTTGTCTGCGCGCTGGCATTTTATGCTTTTTATGGTCGCGCCGGTTCTGTCATTTCTGCCAAACTGAGCGTTGAAAGTCTGTTTGAAGCAGTTGGCCTGAGCCTTGACGATAATCTAAACAGGGATATAAAGACATATCGTGAGATTCATGCCTCTCAGGGATTCATGGCACTTTATCGTGAATGCTATGGAATCGCGCTCGATTCTAATAAATTTGATTTTGCCAGGCAGTTTGCTGCGGTCAGCACGATGCTTGTCATCAGTGAATATGAAAACGACTCAGAGACTTTGCGAGCCAGCGCTCAGCGCCTGTTCATAAATTTCTGCCGGCTGAGTCTTGTCGATAAGATTTCAGCGGTGCAGATAAATAATCTTGTGGTTGCGAATCAACTGTTTGACGAAAATGCAGAAACCGTAGCACTCTGGAACGATTATCTGAACCATGTCTGGAACCGCGAAGTCAAGCCGAGAATAAGGCGTTACGGTACTATTGATGAAGATGACCGCAGGTTCATCGCCTTACGTGAAAATTTTTCTGCCGAGGCTTCGACTTTATTGAACCGCCACGGCCGCAGTCTGAATTAAGGTTTTATATTTTGTATTTTTTCAGGCCGACGCTGAAGAGCTGGTTCATTTCGGGGCTGAAGCCGCCATCGGCCATGTGAATTGTGATGTTGGGAAGCGGCTGATGTTTGCCGTTGAAGAAACGCTCGACTTCGAGAAGCGCCAGATGCGACTTCTCGCCTTCTTTTGGCAGAACGAACTGCAGGCGTTTGAGCCCAAAATTGCAGGGCTTGAAATATTCGAGCACTTCGTAAAAGCGCGAACTCGGAATAATGAAACAGAAGCGCCCGCCGTATGGCAGCAGGTAGCTGGCGGCTTCGATAAAATCCTTGAGAGTGCCATTGAGCTCATGACGGGCGCTGGCGCGGCCCGGGCGGGTTGGCAGGCGACCGCTTCCCGCCTGAAAATATGGCGGATTCGACACGACCAGATCGCAGCTTTCCGGCAGTATATGGGCCGGGATATCACGCACGTCGAGGCGTTCGAAGCTGATATCGGTAAAATGCCGGTTGAGCTGGCAGTTGCGCTGTGACAGTTCGACGAGGTCTTCCTGCAGCTCGTAGCCGGTTACAAACAGCCCGGAATGACGATATTTTACGAGAAACGCCAGAATGCCGCTGCCGGCACCAAGATCGGCTGCCGTGTGCATGTCGGGGCTGAATTTGACGAAACTGGCAAGCAGCAGCGTGTCGATGGCGAAGGCGGTGCCATCGATCTTCTGAATCAGCTTCAGATCGGTGCCTGGTATAGTGTCGAGGCGTTCGTCGACATCGATGAATGGTTGTTCCATGCCAGGAAAGCTTATAACACCACCCGCCAATCTGCAACCGCCAGTTCCTTCTATTTTTAAATATTATGCAACCAATTACCGGGGGTTGAAAAAATCTGGTAAAATAGTTGAAATGGATTTTGAAAGGATCTTTATATATGGCAGGTAATATCAGCGTAACAAGGTCTATACTGTTGTACAGAGGCCTTAATCTCCTGTTGGCGATAATTTTACTGAGTTCATTGCCTGTTTTTTCGCAAACGCTCGAGCAGCCGATGCAATTTACGGTGATGCACACCAACGATTTTCATTCGCAACTGGGCGGTCTGGGGCCTGACCTGCTGTTTACGCCGCGGGCCAATGACGATGACCCGGTAAGAGGCCATGCAGCCCGATTGATGACGGTTATTCAAAGTGTCAGGGCTAACCGTATCCGCAATTACCGCCCAGTTTTGTTGCTCGATGCCGGTGATATGCTTTTTGGCAGCCTGTTTCACATGCTCGGGCCATGCGCCGATTCTCAATTTGCGCCAGAATACCGCTTTTATCACGAGGCCGGTTATGACGCCATCAGTCTTGGCAATCATGATTTCGATGCCGAAGAAGATGGTCTGGCCCGCGCGCTGACCAAGGCAAAGAAGGCCGGGTATGCGCTGCCTTTTGTTACCTCAAATCTCAGCTTTAACAGCAATCTCAGTTCCGGCAGCCCTCTGCGGAAGTTCGTCAGGCCTGGTGGCGAGCCGTTGCGAGAACCGGCGTTTCAGGATTTTCAGATCCGTAAGTTTCCTGGTGGTGCCGATCAGCCGCCGATCGTGGTTGGTATTCTCGGGCTGGTTGGCCCTAATGCCGCACAATTGTCTACTACAACCAGAAAATCGGTGCAATTTGCCGGTTTTGATGACCAGGCAGTGAAGGTAGACGAGAAGGCATTTCATACATTCGTGCAATCGCGGGTCGATATGCTTCGCAAAACGCAAAAGTGCCATATTGTCATAGCTCTGATGCATGGCGGCACCCCGGAAGACGAGAAAATCGCAAAAGAAGTAAAAGGCATCGATCTGATAATAGCCGGGCACACCCATCAGGCCTACGTTCGCCGTGTCGGTTCGACGATTATCGCACAGGCGGGCCATGGCGGCGCCGGTCTTGGCGTGCTGGATCTCTCGTATGACGGTCGCAGCCTCACTTTGCTCAATCCGCAGAGTTCACTTATTGCAATCGATGACAGTATTCCGGCTGAAGCAGGTGTGCTTGCCTGGCTCAAAAAGACCAGCCGAGAGGTTGACCGGCTGATCAGGCAGACCGGGTTTGCCGCCGGAGACCCGATCTGCATGGTAACGCGTGACCGTCGCAAGGCGAGTTTTCCGGCAAATGACGCAGCGGTTTATACGGTTTCCAATCTGCTCAGAGCGGTTAACCGTCGTCTTGCCAATCCTGTCGATATATATTTCACCACCTATGGTCTGGTTCGCTCAGAATATCTGACTGTAGATGGCAGGCCGACGATGTATGCATTTTCTGACATCTTCAGGTTTTCGCCGCTTGGTTTTGCCGCAGATGGCACGCCTGGCGCTCCTGTCGTTATCTTCTCGCTTTCACGGGCGCAAACCAGGCTTCTGCTCGAAATTCTGACCTGGCAGAGCAAAAAGTTTCCGGTTTACGAACCGGTAGTGTCGAGTAATCTAAGATACAGCGTGAATAAGAATGGCGTCCCGCTGGCAGGCAAGGTTTCTGATCTTGTCCTTGATGGCCAGTCATTTCTGAAATGGCCAAAGCGCGTTCGTATCGCTACCACGCTTTTTTGTGCCGAGAACCTGCTCAAAATAAACAAACTTACCAAGGGCGTTATTCGCATAACTCCCCGTGATGATAATGGCCAGCCGATCACAACATTCGCTGATTCAGGTCTGCCGCGCGAGCATGTTCTGCTTGCCGATGAACTGCGCCGGGTACAGCAGGGTGGGGTGGTCGATCCCACCGACATGCCCTGATTTCAGGCCGGGTCTCTGATGAGGTTCGGGTCAGGCCTGGTCTCGGCAATCGCTGTGCGGATAACGCGCGAGATCCAGAACAGCCCGACGGTGCCGACGGTCAGATCGGTGATCAGGCGGCCGAAGAATATGCCTCTGATGCCGTCGTAATAAGCGCCGGCATAAGAGAGGGGAATCAGCAGCACGATAACGCGCAGGGCGTTGAGCAGCGTTGCGTTGACCGGGCGATGCATGCCGGTCATGACGAAACCGCAGTAGCGGTGCACTTCCATCATGCCATAGCCGAAAGAGATGATTCTTATATACATGATCAGAATGCGGCTGACTTCAGGGTCACTGGTGAAGACGCGTGAAAGCAGCGGCGCCGCGAGATAGAAAACTATCGCGATAAAGGCGCCGTATGACAGGGCAAAGGTGGTCGCCACGTTTTTGCCTTCTCTGATGCGGTCGATGCGGCCGGCTCCCAGATTCTGGCTGATGTATGGTGTCATTGACATGCCCAGCGCCATCGGAACAACGAAAGCGAACATTTCGATGCGGCTGGCGGCGCCGGCGGCGGCTACCGCTTCGTGACCGTAACGGCTGAGCAGCGCGGTGATTACCGCTGACGAGATCGGCATCAGCATCATGCTCAACCCGCTGGGAATCGCGAAATCGAGAATTTTGCGGCATGACTGCAGAAAATGCCGCAGGCTTCCCAGCCGGAAGCGCAGCAGGCCGTGTTTTTTTGAGAGCAGGTAGAAGAGCCAGATTGTCGATACGCCCTGTGAAATAACGGTTGCCAGAGCAGCGCCCATGATGCCGAGTGCCGGAAACCCGAACCATCCGAAAATCATGATCGGGTCGAGGATTACGTTGATTGCCATACCGAGCATGATAAAACGGCTGGCGCCTTTCGAATCACCGCAGGCGATGAGTATGCCGTTTCCCATCATTGGCAACGCCATGGTCAGGGCTCCGAGATACCAGGTGCGCATATAATCGCCGATCAGCGGCAGCGTGAGCGCATCGGCGCCGAGGCGGGTAAACACAGGTTCGATGGTGTTGTAGCCGACAACGGCCATGCTGACCGCCACCATCACCGTGAACATGATGCCGTGTGTAACTATATCGCTGGCCGCTTCGCGGTCGCTTTTGCCCAGAGAATGCGACGACAGCGTGGTAACGCCGGTGCCGATGCTGCCGGCGACGAATGTCAGCAGCATGATTACCGGAAAGGTGAAGCCCATCGCTGCCAGCGGCAGGGTGCCGAGCAGCGATACATACCAGGTGTCGGCGAGGTTGTAGGCGCTCATCGAGATGGTTCCGGCCAGCATCGGAAAAGCCATGCGGAAAAGCGTTCGTTTAACGCTGCCTTGCGTGAGCTGCGGAATCTGTGGTGTGATTTTCATAGTTTGTTATAATAGCAGTTCGCCAATACTACCACACTCGCCGCCTCCTGGCGATTCTTAACTTGTGCCCGCTGATTTTTTGCGGGAGGGGGGTGGCGGGCGGTGCTTTAATATGTATAATTACAAAACAGTGTACGAAGATAAGGTAATTAGATGATGAAAGATCGTAAATATGGTTTGTTTGCTGTTGTTACACTGATGCTGTGGTTTTGTGCATCGGCTTCTGCGGTGACTCCTGAGTTTGCCGCGCTGCATCGCGACAAGGTGCAGCCTACCCATGATATAGTTCTGAAGAAGATTCTGTTCGTCTGTGGGCAGATAAATGCTTTATATCACGGCACCAATGATATGGTTGCAGCACTGCAACTGGCCAAAAACAACAATATCAGCGCTGAGATGTTGTCGGCGCAGTTGCTTGCGGTTAAGATCGGGCTGCTCGAAAAGCCGGCACTGATCAGGCATATTGCCAGAGAGATCGAATACTGCGAAGTTTATCCGGGATTTCCTCTCGGGTTCAATGATTCCCCTGAAGGCCCCGAAAAAATCAGCGTCGAGTTTTATAAGATGGCTGATCACATCGAGAATCTGCAGATCAATCATCAGCTCAAAGAACTGCCGGAATTGCGCAAAGAGGCTCAGAGAGTAGTTTTTGAACTATTCTGGACCGACAGCGAAAAAATGCGCACCCTCGCTTCTGACATGCTGAACTTTTTACGTATGGTGCTCAAAGAAGACATTCCATTTCACATTTTCGGCAAACCCATTCACCGCTGATTCTTAATCCGGTCCTCTGTCACGCAATAGTTCAAGAATTCAATCCGTGGTATACCGCTT
>CAZMWO010000210.1:0-6320 GCA_964569565.1 uncultured bacterium
ATAAAACACAGCCAGCTTCTTGTTCTCCGGCAGATAGCGACCGGCAATGACATAATCCTTGTCCTTTATGTCGATCGGCACAAGTCTGCCGTCTTCGATCTGGCTGAAATTGAGCCAGGCCATCGGCACAATGCCACGCCGGCGCATTTCCATAAGATCGCTACGCCCCCAGTTATCTGGCTCAAGCACAACATAACCCGGGAGCAGATCAGCGCTGTCGCTCCCTTTATAAAACTGCCAGGCATCGGCAGGCAGGCAAAAAAAGATGAAGGCCAGCAGAATGATGCTCAGACGATTAATTTTCAACTTGCTACGCTCCCGAAAAAAATGTTTCGAACACATTTCATCACCTGAATTTTGCAGAACTTTCATCGCTAACTTTGTCATTATCAAGTTTGCAGTTTGTCGTCATTGTCAAAGAGATTGCTTTGTTGCTACGCTCCCCGCAATGACAAATTGTATCTTACAAGTCAATATTGACATTTTGCTGGCTTACCATTTTGAAATCCGGTAGGAGTTGCTCAAATTAACCTTTAAATCAGGCTTCGACGAGACAAAATCTATGCTGACTCTGGTGCGCTTGTCGCTGTTCAGATAATCGAATAGAATCTGGTCGCTGAGCAGGTTGCCGAAATAAGCCCAATGCATATTAGACTGCAGCGTCGGATCTATCGGCACCCAGCCCTTACCCTGAAAAAAAACCTCACACCAGGCATGCCCGACCGAGGTATCGCTGTTAATTAACTCTGTCTTGATAAGAAAGCCGGTGGCGATTCGTGCCGGAATCCCTTTTTTCAGGCACAATGCCGCCAGAAGACGCGCGAATTCAGTGCAGTCACAGCGATCTGGGTTCGCAAAAGCCCATTCTACAGAATGATCCTCGTAATTCTCGCTGTATTTAAGCCCGCTGGCGACGGCTATTGTCGCGTTCTGCACGTAATTTCCGGGAAGCTGCGAAATTCGGCGGGAAAGTTCGAGAAGTATCGGGTGATCCAGGCTCAGCAGCGGATCATGGCCGAGGTGCCGAAGATCCGGCACCGCTGCAGCGTTGCTCTGCATTCTACTGCCGAGCGTGGCTGTCGTTTTTACGCGATAAGTAAGGCGCAAAGACAGCTCAGGCGAAATTATTTCTTTCGGCACGCTGAATTTATATTTGCCGGATTCGGTAGTGACAGGCGCCTCAAACGAAGAACCGCGCGAGATGAATTCGCTGCTGATCAGCTCAATATTTTGATGGTCAGCCAGATCCGGGATCTGTCTGACGGAAAAATCAAGTCGATCCAGCGCAGAAGGGGTGCTGACAGCAGAATTGATAGTCTCAACCAGTCTGAAGTCGCCAGGCTCGAGAGAGAACAGAATGCGCTCGAGGCTCTGCCGGTTCAATATTCCGGGAAACTGCTGCAAAACAATCCGGCAGTCGTTTTCGAGTCCTTCCAACTGGCCGGCATAGTAGCGTGCCCGCACCCAGGCATCGTGCGCAAAACCCTTCTGATCAACCTCTCTCGCTGAATTAAAAGCCCGGATGGCAGGGTTGTAGTCACGCCGCTCGAGATACTGCAAACCCAGCATATACAAAGGATATGGATCACTACCACTTCTGTGCGCAAACTCCTGCAGCGTTTCGAACGCATTGTCCTTATACCCTGCCTGCTCAAAAGCAGTTGCCAGGGCAGTGGCCATGCTGACGTCTTCCGGCTTAGCCTTCAACGCATGTTCGATATAAGGAATCGCCTGAGCCGGCTGTTTAAGGTCGTTAAGATAAACCAGTCCGGCCATGAACGCTGCCTGGGCATCGTTCTTTTCGAAGGCAAGAACGATGCGCGCTGTATTAATTACATCTCTCTCGCGGCCCTTGCCGTTTTTGAGAGCAACCAGATAGTTGCTCCAGAAACCCTTTTCACCGGGAACCAGACGGCAGGCCTCGCTGAGCAGTCTTGTCGCGCGGGCATAATCTTTGTCACGCATGGCTTCGAGCGCCTGATTGTTCATTTCGACACCACGGTTGTAAGTTTCTACCGGCGACTCACTGTGATCGACTTCGGGCAGAGGGTGTATCGAAACTGGCTGCCAGCGCGGCACCGGCTTTTCCTGCGGAAAAAAGCGCGCAAGCAAAGCTTCGTTTGCCGCACACGACGATATGGTCAGGCAAAATAATACTGTAATCAGAAAGCGTGGCTTGATCATCTTGCTGCTATCTTAACATCATAAATCTCAGCTAACAACTCAGAAGTCATTTCACAGCAATTCTCAGTCAAAAACAGCTGTCATTTTGCGCGAGTCCGCTCGTCGCCACGCCAATCTCTACCAGCCCTGCATAGCTTTAGCTGCGCAGGGTTAGCGAAGCAGGGTCAGGAGAAGTTTCAGCATCCAGTTCTCTGCAAACACTCCGCATTGCCATGTTCAATAGCTGGTCTCAGCCCAGCTCTTCGACGGGAATTTCGAGACGTTCAAGCAGAATGTTGCGCTCTTCAATCGAGGGTGTGGCGAACACCACTTTTTTGCGTGAATACTTGAAGTAAGGGAAGAGCCCGAGCGCCTCAGTTCCATCGCGTGAAATCAAAATTACCTCGCCGACCGGCAGATCAAGAGCAGGTCGCTTTTCGAGTGGCAGAATCTTCGCTTCGGGGCCACTCAGGTCAGCAAAAGGCTCTTTGGCACCGGGAGGCGCCTTCATGACCAGCAGATTGTTAACCAGCGATTTCACGCCGCGCAGAATCTCGGTTATTCCCTCGATTGCCTGCGGTACGCTTTCTTCGAGTGGCTCAACCGGTTCGCGCAGGTATTCTTTGAGCTCGCGCATCATCATCAGCGGGTTGGCATCTGAAGCATCGCTCAATACGCCTGCCAGTGAAAACGTGAAAAACACAGGATTTCCGTGCGCCTGCTTCATCGACAGAACAAAGTTATGAAGACAACGCAAGGAGGTTGGCCCTGTCAGCCCACCCTTGATACAGTCGACTATACTGCGCGCAAGCGCCTCTGACTCTGGTGCAAAGAAAAGACATGACTGTAGATAACAGAGATTCAGAAAAGCCGTGAGATTATCGAGAACCTGCGCGATCTGCGTCAGTTTCGTCTTGTTATCTGCTGGCACGAAAAGCTGAACGAATGGATCCACCAGGAAAGAAGGATATCTTGCGGCAATCTCGCGCGCTTCTGGCGGCAGAACCGGTCGAGCGCCAGGAGCGGCTTGAGCGGCAGCGGGAGCTGGTTTTGGCCTGACAACCTGAGCAGGCGCAGCTACAGAAGTAGGCCGGGTTGCCTGAACAGGCTTTTCCGGCGTTGCAGCAGGAGTTTTTGCTGTAGAAGTTGGCTGAGCCGAGGCATCTGCCGCAGTTGCCCCAACAGCCTGCGATGTCTGAGCAGTCGGGCCTGGCCGCGCCGGAGAGGGTGGCGGCGAAGCTTGTGTTACAGACTCTGGCGACTCCGGCACCGGCAAAACAGCGGGCGTCGCACCTGCGCTGCCAGCATCAACCTTTGCAGCTGAAGATTCGGCATCTACCCCGTCCGCAGCGGGCAAAGTTGCTGAGCTGGCGGTTGAGGCTTTCGCTTCAACTGCGACCGAAACTTTTTCGCCAGCTGAGACAGCAGGTTTATCCAGCACAGTGGCGCTTTCCGGCGACAAATCTGGTGAGCCTGCTGAAGACACATTGCTTTTTTCTGATACAGCATGCGCTGCGTCGGCAGGGCTCTCGCCACTTTCCTTTTCAGCGGCAGCTTCTGTCACACCAGCTTTTTCTGGTGCAGTTTCATCGACAATCAGAATATCTATATCATCGTCGCCCTGAGCAGCCTTTGCCACGTCTGATGACTCTATATCAGGTTTATCGGCCGCCACATTCTCAGCCTGACTGAACTGTTGCTGCGCTTTTTCAAAGTCTATTGTTTTTGGGTCGAGAACGACAATCTCGTCTTCTTCGGCAACGACCTTCACCTTGTCAACTTGCTGTTTGCCGGAATCAGCGACAGTTCGCGCCAGTAATTTTTCGAGTTCTTGTTCATCGACTTCGATATCATCGAGAGCCTTTGCCTGATCTTCAAAACCTGATTTTTCCGCGAGCTCGGTATCTTCGACGACAATATCATCGCTGGCTGAAGCAGTTGAAGCCTCAACTCCATCGCCGGGCTCGGCGTTGAATTTATTGATTTCACCGGCAAGTTCATCGAGATCTTCCGGCTTGACGCTTGCCAGTTCGGCCGCCATCGCCTCTTCTTCTGCTTTGCGCCTTTTTTCTTCTTCCAGCTGCTGCTGGCGCTTGAGTTCCATCTGCTCTTTGAGAGAAAGCTTCTTTTCACCGCCTTCGCCCGCAGCCTCTTCGCCTTCGCCCTCCGTTTCCCCGCTCTCTTTTTCGGCAGCCGCGGCCGCTTCGGCCTCGGCCTTGCGCTTGCTGATGAAAGGAATCGCGTCAAGCTGCTTGAGCGCTTCGCGCGCCTTTTTAGCGATCAGCGGATGCTTGTGATACGAAACCTTGGCGACGACTTTTCTAACTGCATTGTTGATGATTAGAGGCAGAAACGGCGCGACATTATTGAGAACCCATTCATCGGGCGAGCCCAGGGCATAGTCGAGAATAATCGCCAGTTCATCTCCCGGAAGCTCTTTTATGACCATAAAAGCCGTTTGCGAAACATAGGGGTCAGGGTCGGTTATCAGATTGAGCACAAAAGCAAAATGCGTCGGGCGCCCGCTTTTTATCGCCTTCTGGCATACTGCCGCGCGAATCTCTGGATCAGGATGGGTCAGGCAGGTCTCGATGAATTCCTGCGCTGCCGGCGGAATCGCATCACCCATGGCTCCGAGCGCCGCCAGCAACATCTGCGAACTGCCATGTGTTTCGAGATACTTCCACATATCTTCGCTGACGCTGACGGCACCGCCCTCTTTCTGTAGCAACTCGACAATTCTGCGCTCGAGCGACAGATCCCGCGGAAAATTCTCGAGCATCAGACAAACCTGTACCATAAAGACGGCCATCTCTTCGTTCTTCTCGAAGGTAGCCGCCTTTTTGAGCTCATCAAGCAGGTCATAGCGCCTGTCGAACAGCAGCCGATAAACTGCCGCCCGTTTAACCTCGCTCTTCGAGCTATATAAATTTTCTACAAGTTCTCTGTCTAACAATTCAATGCCTACCAGATCAGGTTATTCCAGCTTCCGCGCAACATTATAACAACCCTGGCAGGCATTTAAAATACAAAACTGCATCAGATGAACCAGCAAAAGATCAAAAGAAACCTGCTGCAAAGTGCAGGACTCGCCTGCTCTGCCAACACGATGTTTAATTCAGGCGGCCTGGGCGGTGGGGGGTGTTTTTGCCGGGGCAGGGGTCGCTGGAGCCGGGGAAGCGGCAGGAGTCTCAGCCTTCTTTGCTGGGGTGGAAGCATCTGCTGCCGGGGTGGCTGATGAATCTGGCTTGCTTTCGGGTTTGCTGGTGCCGTTACCGTCTTTTTTTTTGGCTTCAAGGTAGCCGGAATCACGGTAGTCGGTTGAGTAAAAGCCAGAGCCCTTAAAAATGACCGAACTGGCAGAAAGCAGCTTGGTGCCTTCCCCGCCGCAATCCGGGCAGTGCTGCGGATCTTTGCACGACATTGAATGAAAGGCGTCAAATGTTGAGTTACACTTTGTACATCTATAGCTGTAGGTTGGCATGAACCTTTCCTCCTGAGGGCACAAAAACAGTTAGCACTCGATTTATCAGAGTGCTAATAATTTATCATAATGCGGCGGCCTGAGCAAGAAAATTATCACAGGCCGTCAACAGCTGTTTATGATCACCGGCGCCAAGATAGCTCTCACATACCAGCAAATTCAGCTGGTCAAAAGTATCCTGCCATTTGCGGCTGCCAATGTTAGTCTTACTCAACAACTTTGCAAGCCCTTCAATCTTTTGTCGAATCTCGACAAAGCATCTCGGCAACGGGATCTGGCGCACCTGCGTGACGGTAATGTGAAAACTGTGAAAATTGCCGCTGAACCAGGCATTTACCAGCAGACTGTTGAGCAGACCCAACAAAAACCATTCGCTGAAATCTTTTGATTCAGACAGAATGTAAGACAGCGAATTTTTCGGGAAAAAGCCTTCATGGTCATAAGCTGCTACCAGCCTGATCTTGAGGCGCTCATTGCGAATATTCTGATACAGAATTTTAGGCCCGGCAAAGACTGTCTCATCGCCGGCATAGGCCAGATGCGGGCCATAGTCGATATAATTGCCTTCCCAGTTGATTTTGAATGGCTCGAGCTCACGCCCGCGCAAAACACGTTTATGCGATGCAGACAGCTTCTTGTCACTGACATAACGCGAAACCTTGCCATCGCGCTT
>CAZMWO010000211.1:0-6281 GCA_964569565.1 uncultured bacterium
ACCTTGAGACCAGTTAACGGACGGTTATCCGAGAACACAGCATAGTCTGCTTTATCGATGATCATATCTGCCATCCTTATTTTTTTCTGTCTATGGCATATTTATCGGAAAGATCAGCCGCATTTCGAACCCAAAGTTTGCCGGGGCAATTTTTCACCACAGTGGCAGCAGGTTTATGCTAGAATTTGCTCAAACATTACCCTGAGGTCAAAAATGAAACAAACCAGAGAATTTGCGCAGCAGCTGATAGACTTCTGTTATGCCAGTCCGACCGCTTTTCATGCGGTAGCAACTACGCGTGAGATGCTGGAAAAGAACAAATTCGTGCAGCTGCATGAAAACGACAACTGGAAGATCAAAAGCGGCGGGCGCTACTACCTGATTCGCCACGACTCAGCACTGGTGGCCTTTGTAGTCGGCAGCGCAGCGGTAGCCGAACAGGGTTTCAGAATCGTTGGCGCGCATACCGACTCGCCAGGTTTCAGAATAAAACCGGCGCCGGAAATGCTTGCAGAAGGTGCTTATCTCAAGCTCAATACCGAGGTTTACGGCGGCCCGATTCTCAGCACCTGGTTCGACCGCCCGCTGGCGATTGCGGGGCGGGTGGCACTTAAGAGTAAAAACCCGATGCAGCCGCAAATACGTCTTATCAATATCAGAAGGCCGGTCTGTATAATCCCCAATATTGCCATTCACATGAATCCTGACGCCAACACCGGCTTTACCCCGAATAAGCAGGTAGATACTCTGCCCCTGCTTGGCATGATTACCCAGAAGCTTGAAGAAAAGGGTTATCTTGGCAAGCTTATTGCGAGTGAATTACGCGTCAAAGAAAGCGAGATTCTTGATTTTGACCTGTTTTTATACGAACACGAAAAAGGCTGCCTGATTGGCAGTGCAGAAGAATTCATATCGAGTGCGCGCATCGACGATCTCTCGTCAGTTCATGCTGGAATCAGTGCGATATGCGGCGTCGGCAAGCCAGAAGCGACCAGCGTCATGGCCTGCTTCGACCACGAGGAAGTCGGCAGTTCTACCATGCAGGGTGCTGATTCACAGCTGCTCGCCGAAATTCTCGAACGCATTGTCATTGGCCTGAAAGGTGGCAGAGCTGAGTATTTCAGGGCGCTGGCCGCATCTTACATCATCTCGGCCGATGGCGCCCACGCGGTTCATCCGAACAAAGGCGAAAAAGCTGACCCGACATCGCGGCCGCTGCTTAACCGCGGGCTGGTCATCAAACTGAGTGCAAGCCGCAGCTACACAACCGATGCGGCGACGGCGGCGACCTTTATACAGCTGTGCGACAAGGCCGGGGTAAAAACGCAGCGCTTCGTCAACCGTTCAGATATGCGCGGTGGTTCGACGATCGGCCCGATCTCATCGACGCATGTGAGCATACGTTCGATCGATATCGGCCTGCCGATGCTGGCGATGCATTCGATACGCGAACTCTGCGGCATCGAGGATCACAGCGCCATGTTGAAGGTAATCCAGGAACTATATCAGAGTTAGAGCCACAGATGCTGAAGAGAATCTTATATATCGCCTTATGCCTGGCAGGACTGTTGCTTCTGGGGCTTGTCTACCTGGTCAACACAGTAATCAACCGCCCGAACTTCGTCGCACCGGGAAAGTTGTCAGACCCTGATTACAAAGAGTTTTCGGCAGTAACGGCTGATGGCATCAAGATTCACGCGGCATTTTATCAGGGCGCGGCCGGAGCCGGCACCGTGCTTCTCTGCCACGGTCATGGCGTAAATCTCAACTATATGGACGACATGGTAGGATTTCTGAGAAAAGCCGGCTACAGCCTTTTACTGCTTGATTTTCGCGCACATGGCCGCAGCGGCGGTAAACTCTGCCCGATCGGGCTGCATGAGTGGCAGGATATCAAGGCTGTTCTGTCAAAAGCAGAAGAGCTCGGATACTGGTCAGATAGCTCGCCACTGGCTGCCTACGGCCGGTCGATGGGTGCGGCCACTCTGATCAATGGAGCGGCAAATCTTCCGGAAATCAAAGCCTTCATTCTGGAATCGAGCTTTGCGCGCCTGCGCATGGTTGCCGCCAATGATGCCTACAAAACGGCCTGGCTGCCCGACACACCACTGTCAGATCTGGCAATATGGTTTATCGGAAAGATCACCGGCATAGATTATGCGAGAAATCAGCCGGTTGAGCAGGCGAAGCATCTGGCTGACCGTGCGGTTTTTCTGATACATGATGAGCTAGACAGCCGCGCCGACCTGCCGCAGTTCGAGATGCTCAAAAAAAGCATGCCGCACGCCCGCACCTGGGTATCGCCTGACAGCTGGCATGTATGCGCCCACAAGCAAAATCCGGTGGAGTTTCAGGGTAATTTTCTGGATTTTCTGCACACTGCCGGCATTCCCGCCCGAAAGTAGCGGCTCTTCTATATCGTCAGCAGCTTGAAGGCAATCAGATACAGAATGATGGCGCCGGCGGTTTCGACCTTTTTGCCATAGGCGTGCGTAAGCCGGCGGCCGAGCCGCAGGCCGACAAAAGTCATCAAGGCCGCGATTATGCCTATTATCACCGCTGGTTTAAAAAGTTCCATGCGGGCGATTCCCATACTGAACCCGACGCCAAGGGCGTCGATACTGGTTGCGACCGACAGGGCCACCAGCGACCAGCCGCGTGTCGGATCGGCGCGCGACTCTTCTTCTTCCTTTTCTTTCTCGAGGCTTTCGTGCAACATACGGGTCGCAATAACGAACATCAGGCCAAAAGCGAGCCAGTGGTCGAAATCTTTGATGTGTTCGTATACTGAGCTGCCGACATACCAGCCAATGACCGGCATGAGGAACTGAAAAAGTCCGAAATGGAACCAGAGTCGAAAGCAGGCGCGCCGGCAGGGGTTGCGGGTACCGACGGCGAGGCCGACGGCAAAAGCATCGCAGCCGAGAGCAAACGCGACTCCGAGGCTGAAAAGCAAATCAGAAAGGCTCATGCAGTTCGCTCATCTTTGTGGTAGTATGACACAGATTTGATCTGATAATAATAGCACAAAACCATGTACCGATAAAGCAAGAGGTGATCAGGTGCGAAATCCGCTGGTAGAAAAATGGGAAGAGAAGCTGCAGAAGATATTCAATAAAATCGACCACATTCTTGAAGAGAAATACGGTCATCTGTTTCCTTTAAGGCCGAACCGTCCCGAGCATGGCGAAGGTGTCACGCCTGATGCTGACGGACTTTTCGATCTGGGTGTTTCTTTCACGGTCGGTCTTGGCTCGCAATTCGGGCCGGGTTATGTCTTCAGGGTAAAACTGGCAACCTTACGCAAGGTTCCCGACGATCTCATCGAACAGATTGAGGAAGAGGTCGTCGGCCTGTTGAGCGAAGAATTGCCACAGCAGTTTCCGGGCAAAGAGCTCAAAGTTGCCCGTGACGGACATGTATACAAAATATTCGGCAACCTCGACCTCGATTAAGCAACATCTGATGATTTTTTCAAAATACTTCTGGAAAAAGCCTGGATTTTAAATACATCAATTTATTGCTTACAGTCAGCTCTTTTTGCACCGGGTGACTGACAGTCGCTGACATGTGTTTAAGGTGGATTTAACGGCATGAGTGAGAACGAAGAGAGCGGCAACAGGGTTAAATGCCCGTTTTGTGCTGAACTGATCATGCCAGAAGCTGTTATATGCAGGTTCTGTCATTCTGACCTGTCAAAAAAGAAAGCAACCAACGACCAGCCGCCTGGATTATGGCAGGCAGCAATCTGGAATCTGATCTGTCCTGGTTTTGGAGCCTGGCGACTTGGTTATCGAAGCCGCGGCGCCATTATCATGCTGGTTCTGATCGGCGCCTTGCTGATCGGTTCTCTGCAGATCGCCGAACTGGTCAGCAAGAAGGTCGAAAAGGCGATGCGTACAGGTAATACCCAGATCATCTACAGCCTGACCGAGGAAACAAAAGACAATTTCTGGCTTGAAGCGTTTTTTTACGGTTACCTTATTTCTTTCATCGATCTATGGTTTTTAGTTACGAATAAGCAGAAATCGACCGAACAGAAAAGCAAAAATGAACCACGACAACAATAGCCGCACCGGCAGCCGGCAAACTGCACACCTGCCGGTTATACTCTGGATATTGCCGCTTCTTGCGATCAATATCGGGTTCAACTTTTTTGCAAGAATTGATATGTACTGGCAGCGGCATGAGCAGGAAATCGCAGCCAGGCAGGAAGTCGAAGCACTGGCAGCAGGTTCTGATTTCTCGTATCAATATGCCCGCAGGGCCGGAGAATTTGCGGCCGAATTCAAGGCAGGCGTCGACGCCGGTTTTAACGATGCCCAGCTGACTGAGCACCTGAGAAGTCGGGGAGAGCGGGTATTTCGCCGGCCATTTCCTGAATATGAGCTTTTCAGCTTCAAAGTGCCAAAGCAAGGCGGCAGCGGCAAGCTTCTTCATTTTAAAACCAGTGCACCTCCAATTCAAAGGGTATTGATTCGGACCTTTTCGCATCTGGTCCAGGCGAACAAGCACGGCGACGCCGAAGACTCAGCCAGTAAGCAGAATGAGCGCATGCTCAGCGGGCTGTTCGGCTCAGATACCAGGTCTGATGTTACCGCTCACAGTCAGAAGGGTAAAGCGACTTTCGTCATGTTCCGCGGACTGCCTACCTGGTTTCTATGGGATTATTTCGAGGCTGAAGATGGCACGATTCTGGGCTATTATCTGCTGAGCCGCTTCAGCGAGGAACACGAGACCTCCGGGCGGCTGCTCGCACTGCGAGACCTGCGCGAGCGCAAGCATGGGCTCGGTGCTTTTATTCCTGTTCTTCTCGGGCAAAGCGGTATAATAGCTAATGCAGGTCTGGCCGGCTCAGGAATTTTCAGAACCTGGGCAATGCAGTATGCCGGAATTGCCGAGCTCAACCTGGAAAAGTGGCTGGCTTCAGGGACTCCCGAGGTAGCCAGGCTTGGTAATTACCTGGCTTTTTCTTACATAGGCAAAAGCCAGAGTCACCTTGCGGTCTATCTTACTCCGGTGATTAAACCGCCCCAGAAGCCTCTATGGCTATTTTATTTCAACCTTGGCAGTATAGGTTTATTATTGTTGATGATACTGCGTGGGCTGCTTTTGAAGCAGTGGCCTGAATTCAACCTGCGGTTCAGATTCATCACAACCTATCTGCTGTCGGCAACCCTGCCTCTTAGCCTGCTGATCATATCTTCTTATGGCTACATGACGCAATATCGTCGCGCCTCGTATTTTGAGACCACGAACAGTATGCAGCTGAGCATCAAGCAGTTCGACACGCGCAAAGCCCAGATTGAAGAAGACTACCGCATGGCTTTCAGCAATATCTTCAAGGATGCGCGACTGCAGCAGGTTCTCAGTGAGCAGGGCGGTAAAAGCAAAGAAGCGATACAACTGATGCTGAAAAACTTCCATAGCGGCGCGCAGAAACTGCCGCTGCTGTATCTTGCCATCATCGACGAGAATGGAAAAGGCGAGCGCTATTACGAGGGGCAGAAAGAAGCAGAAGCAGATCCCTCAATAGATGCCTTCAGTTATCCGATTGCCCAGCTTATCCGCGAAAAACTTACAGCGCATGATCCACAGATCACATTCGAAGAACTCCAGGCCACCGGCATCCAGAAAACGGCTGCCGAAGCCTACAAGTCGATGGCCGGCCGAACCATGGTCAGCGAAGTTGACAGCCGACGGTCTTTTCCGATCAAGCGTCAGATCGGAGCGAGCACTGCCACCCAGATGCATGAGCTTGTTCAGATTGACGGTCGAGAAAAATTCGCCATTTTTGTCGCCTGGGATGATCAGGCTCTCGATGATGTGACTTTCAAAAACTCTCTCAACCAGATAGCGCTGAACAGTCCGTCGTTCAATTTTGTCGCATTCAAGGCAGACCCGCAGGGGCTGAAGTTCCTGGTCAAGCCCGATCGCCACATCGATGAAGACTTTATTGCGAAAGCACGTGAACTTGCGCTGATGGCTAAGTTCAGAGGCAGTTATGCCTCGATGCAATATGAGAATCTTTCTCTGGTCGCCATGCCGTCAAAAAAATACGACCAGGTTGTTATCGTTGGCGGCACTCAACATTTCAGCCTGAACCAGGCGGTTGATAACCGTGTGTTCATACTGATGGCAATATTGCTGCTCTCTCTTGCCGTAGTGCTGATCGCCAGTTATTACTCGGCGAAACTGATTCTCGACCCGATCGAAACACTTAAAGCAGCTATCGACAGAGTTGCCAGCGGTCATCTGATGACTGAAATAGAAAGCCACAG
>CAZMWO010000212.1:0-6269 GCA_964569565.1 uncultured bacterium
ATAAAGGAGTTGTTCGTCTATGTCAAAGGAAAAAAAGCTTGTTGAAGCCATAACCTCCATGGATGAGGATTTTGCCCAATGGTATACGGATATTGTCAAAAAGGCGGATCTGATTGATTATTCCAGCGTCCGCGGCTGCATGATCATCCGTCCCTACGGGTACGCGATCTGGGAGCTGATCCAGAAGGATCTGGACAAAAGGTTCAAGGAAACGGGACATCAGAACGTTTACATGCCGATGTTCATTCCTGAAAGCTTTCTCACTAAAGAAGCTGAACACGTTGAGGGGTTCGCACCTGAAGTCGCCTGGGTAACTCACGGCGGTCGTGAAGAACTCGAGGAGCGCCTGGCAATCAGGCCAACGTCAGAAGCGATCATCGGCCACATGTATTCGAAGTGGATCGAAAGCTATCGTGATCTGCCGGTTCTCATCAACCAGTGGGCCAATGTCGTGCGCTGGGAAAAAGTGACGCGGCCATTTCTGCGCACTACTGAATTTCTCTGGCAGGAAGGTCATACAGCTCACCGGACGCACGAAGAAGCCCGCGAAGAAGTCATGCAGATGCTCGGCGTATATCGTAAGTTTGTCGAGGGTTCGCTTGCTATTCCGCTGGTTACCGGCGAAAAGAGCCAGAAGGAAAAATTTGCCGGCGCTCTCAACACCTATACTATTGAAGCACTGATGCCCGACGGACAGGCGTTGCAGTCAGGTACTTCGCATGACCTCGGCCAGAATTTTGCAAAAGCTTTCGATATCAGGTTTCTCGATTCTGACGGTGAACGCAAATTTGCCTGGACAACCTCATGGGGTATGTCTACCAGAATTATCGGAGCAACGATCATGGTGCATGGCGACGACAGGGGGCTGCGTCTGCCGCCCAAAGTTGCGCCGATTCAGGCCGTTATCATTCCCATCGTTTACAAGGATTCGCAGGA
Source organism: uncultured bacterium (assembly GCA_964569565.1). Classification (GTDB taxonomy): domain Bacteria; phylum Muiribacteriota; class Ozemobacteria; order Ozemobacterales; family Ozemobacteraceae; genus Rifleibacterium. The sequence goes on from CAZMWO010000212.1 coordinate 937, forward strand.
CGTAGTTATCAAAGCGCGCGAACTGATGAAGAGACTTGTTGCCAGCGACATCAGGGTTCATCTCGACGATCGCGAGGGATTCAAACCGGGCTGGAAATACTCTGAATATGAAATGATGGGCGTACCGCTGCGCGTTGAAATCGGGCAGAAAGACCTCGAAAAAAATCAGGTCTGTCTGGTGCGCCGCGATACCGGTGAAAAGATGTTTGTGCCTGATGCTGACCTTGAGACGACAGTACTGCGACTGATGGAAGAAATTCAGCAGACTCTGTTCAATCAGGCCTCTGATATTCTCAAGAACAAGACGGTCCGGGCTCTCACTTTTGATGAATTTATAGCAGCGATAAGGGAAAAGCAGTCGATGGCCGACTTGTGCTGGTGTGGTGGCGCCGATTGTGAGGCTAAATTCAAGGCCGAGGCAGGTGCAACCATCAGGTGCTTCAATGAAGGCGAGGTTGACACTCCCTGCGTAGTGTGTGGCAAGCCAGCTCAGAAAAGGGTTTTTGTCGCACGCGCATATTGACAGTATTTGTGCACCACCATGCCCGGACGGGTTATGGTGGTGTTTTTTTTGAGCGGATATTGTGTTAGACTATGTTCAACTAAGAAACCGGAAAGTTGTGAGAATATGGATATCAAGATCAAAAGACTCATTAAAGACCTGACTAACTCAGATGATGACCTGCGTGCATTGTCGGCCATGACTTTGATGAAACTGGATTTTCCTGATCGGGCCACACGCGAAGAAGTACTCGAGAGCCTGATCACGGCCACCGGCGACCGCAATATCTCGGTGCGCTTTTTTGCGCGCAAGGCAATCGACAAGATCAAGAAAACCGAGAAGTTGCTCAAAGCCGGAGAGGAAAAGGCTGCTGGCGAAAAAATCGATGAGCGACTGGTTGCCACCGATTACGAGGATCGCCTGAGTGCTGTGATGGAGATAATGTCGGCCAATCTTTCACAGTATCGCGATCAGTTAGTTAAAATGCTGGAAACTGAAGATCATGCCTTTGTCAGAGCAGCGTTGATCAGCACTCTCAAAAGTTTTCTCGACAAGCAACAGGCCGGCGTCCTCAGTCGTTTTCTCAATGATCCAGACAATCGTGTCAGATCAAATACTATAGAAGCCCTCGAGGTTCTCAAAGTTGAAGAATCCATTCCCAGCCTGTTTTCAGCTCTTTCCGACCCGGATAACCGCATTCGCGCAGCGGCTGCCAAAGCTCTGCAGTCTTTCGGCGAGGAAAAGGTTTTTGCTGAGCTGAAAAAGATGCTTGAATCACACGAAGAGTGGATGAAAGGCAGTGCTATATACGCTTTGTCGCATATTCAGGCAGGCGAGGCGATAGAACTGCTGGTCGAAGCGGCACGCGTTTCGACCCATGCCGATACACGCATCAAGGCGATCATCGCTCTGGCCAACTATTATGACGCCACGACCTGGGGTTTCCTCAAGGGAATGGCTGTTAATGGCGAAGGCGTTTTTAAAGAGACCGCCAATCGCGCGCTCAAACTCATCGAAGAAAAGTATGGCCCTGAACCGCCGACCGATACTATCGTCGCGACGCCTCAGGTCGAAAAACCGGCTGCTCCGGTCAGCAAAGGCGCCGATGAAGGAGCCATGGAAGATATTGCCAGCGCGGTCAGCAAGTTTTTCAGACAGGGCAAGGATGAAGCTGTCGGCCTGTCGAACAAGGCAACTCTGAGCTTTTCGGTAACCGATCTGCGCAAGGAAGTCGATGAACTTTTCAAGGAGGCTGGCCGTACTGTGTTCGATTTTTACCAGGCCGGCGAACTTGAATTACCAGACCTTCTGACTACCGGCCACGAAATTCTGCGCATGAATTTTTTCATTCAGAAGTATGCCGAACAGGAAGAAAAAGCAGCTGAGAAGAAGCCGCAGGGCTTTTTTGAGCAGCTCAAAGGTCTGTTTTCGAAGTCGCCTGAAGTGCAGAAATCGGCTTCACAGGGCGAGCGCTTCAGTCACCGCCGCGATGAACTTCTCAGCAAAATGGGGCAGATGGCGCTAAAAAAATATGGGGCCGGTGAATATCAGCCGAAGCAGCTCGAACCCTATTATACAAACTGGCAGAAACTCCAGAAAAAAATCGACAGTGAGCAGAAAAAAGCATGAACAAACGAGGAAACATGGATTTAAAAAAATATATCAGAGATGTGCCCGATTTTCCGAAACCCGGTATCATTTTTAAAGATATTACCCCATTGCTGGGTGACCCGGGAGCTTTCTCAGCAATGATCGATGCATTCGCCGATAAGTATGCAAACACTGGTATCAAGCATGTTTGCGGCATTGAATCGCGCGGGTTCATTATCGGCGCCGCTCTGGCTTTGCGGCTGAACGTGGGGTTCATACCGATCCGCAAGGCTGGTAAGCTGCCTTACAAGAAGATCCGTCGCGAATACAGCCTTGAATACGGCACCGATGCCATAGAAATTCATGCCGACTCAGTCGCCCGTGGCGACAGGGTTCTGCTGGTCGACGACCTGGTGGCGACCGGTGGTACGGCCGAAGCTGCTGTAGCTTTGCTGCAGGATATCGGCGCCGACATTGCCGGCATCGCTTTTGCAATTGAACTTGAATTTTTGCGTGGCCGCGAAAAATTTGAGCCGGGCAAATTTTTTGCTCTGCTCAAGTATTGATGTTGCAGACTTTGCCAGATTGCTGGGCGATAATCCCGGCACGGGGCGGTTCAAAACGCCTCAGGCGCAAAAATCTGCTGCCGTTCGATGGCCGGCCGCTGGTTGCCGGGGCGGTAAAAACTGCCATGGCCAGCGGGTGTTTCGCAAGGGTCATCGTGTCTACCGATGATGATGAAATTGCCGCTGCGGCCGCACTGGCAGGCGGCGAAGTGCCTTTTATGCGCCCGGCTGAACTCGCTGGCGACACCGCATCATCAGTTGATGTAATGCTGCACGCTGTTAGCGTTCTGGGAGCTAAAGATGCGATTCCCGGTGCGGTAGCGCTTATTCAGGCAACCTCGCCCTTTCTCAGTTGTGCGCATATAAGAGCGGCGTTACATATTTTCACAAGCGGTGGCTTTGTCAGTCTTTCTTCAATGAAAGCGGTTAACCAGTATCCTGAATGGATGTTCAGGGTCGATGCAAACGGCCATGCCATGCCTGAGTCGCCCGGTGGCATAGTCGCCGTCGCGAACTCATTGCCGCAGCGCTTTATCGAAAATGGCGCCATTTACCTGGTGCAGACAGCATGGCTGCTGGCAGAAAAGAGCCTCTATAATTTTTCGCAGCATGGCTGTTATGTAATGTCAGGTTCAGATTCGATTGATATAGATACCGGAGAAGATTTTGCGCTGGCAGAGTTCGAACTGGCGCGCCGCCGGCAAACCTTATAAGAAAAGTGCCGACCGGAAAGTTTCAGGCCTGGTCAGACTGTCTGTTCATGACCGGGTTGAAAAGAGTGGCCTGATTGCGGCCGTGGTGCTTCGAATAATAAAGTGCGAAGTCGGCTTTCTGGATTACTTCGGCCTTTGAATGGGCCTGATCCGGGTAGCAGGCAACACCCAGTGAGACGGTTATCGGCACTTTTCTGCCGTCAATTCTGAAATCGTAGTTTTCGATGGCGCTGCGTATGCGTTCTGCCGGAATCAATGAGCCTTCGCCGTTCTTTTCCGGGCAGATGACAACGAATTCTTCTCCACCGTAACGGGCCGGGATATCGACTTCGCGCACACTTTTTTCGATCAGTCTGGCCACTGTTTTTAAAACCCGGTCGCCTTCAGGGTGCCCATAGGTATCGTTGAAGTTTTTGAAATGGTCGACATCGAGTATGATCAGAGAAACGAAGTTTTCGTAGCGGTCAGCGCGCTGCAGTTCTTCATCTAAGCGCTGCTGAAAATAGCGGTGATTGTAAAGACGTGTCATTTCATCAGTTACCGCGTAGCGATAAAGGCGGGCGTTGTCGATAGCAATCGCCGCCTGGTTGGCCAGATTCACGAAGAGTTCGAAATCTTTGTCAGAGAAGCTTTCCGGCTCTGAACGTGAAACGTTGAGCGTGCCCAGCAGCTTGTCTTTTGCCATCAGCGGCACGCACATGAGGGTGCCGGCTCTGACGTGGGTCTTCTTGATGGCGTGAAAATCCTTGTCGGCCTGGGTGTTGCGCACGAACAGGGGCTGGCAGGTTTTGACAACCCAGCCGGCAACTGATTCACCGATCTCGAGCCTGGTATCACGCGCGATTTCGTCGCTCAGACCAATGGCTACGCCGATGGTAAGTATTTTTTCCGAGTCGTCTAGCAGCATCAGCGAACCTTTTTCGGCTTTGATGACCTTCACGACAATTTCCAGGATCATGTTCTGCAGTTTGCGAAAGTCGAGCACCGATGATATGGCTTTACCAACCTCATAGAGCGTTGACAGTTGCATGATGCGGTAATCAAGGTCGGCTCTGGTTTCACGCAGGTTAATGCGCATCTCGTCAAAGGTGCTGGTAAGATCGCCGATCTCGTCGTTGCTGAGAGGCTTGATTTCATGGGCGAAATCGCCGCTGCTGATGTGGCGCGCGCCGGTGATCAGATTGGCGAGAGGGGCGGTAAAGCCTCTCGCCAGCAGAACGGCCAGGATGATCGAGATGATGGCGGTCAGGCCAAGTATGCGGGTAATACGTTCCCTGAAACGGTCGGCTGCGAAAAACGCCTGTTTCTCGGGAATCTGCAGAATGATTGTCCAGTTGGGGGCCTGATAAAAATCAAATTTTTTGAGAGAAACAGCGGTGATCAGATACGGCTCGCCGTCGATAGTTTTGAGTTTGGTCAGGTCACTGCCGATGGTTTCGGCAGCCGTAATCTCAAGCGCGCGAACATCTGGTGAAGAGCGGGCGATAACCGTGCCGGCTTCATCCAGCACCAGGCACTGTGAGCGCGAATTGCGCAGGGCCGTTCTTAAAAGGTCACGTATGCTGGTCAGGTTAACTTCGGTTATCAGAACTCCGTTGATACTGTGCAGTTGCGTCGATTTGATGACTGACTCCAGTGTCATGTAGAGAGCACCGTCCTCTGACTTGAAAACTTCAGAGAGCGATCCCTGGTAACTGCGCTGTATCGCTTTCGAATAAAGCCAGTCTGCCGGCAGTTTCGTGCCGGGGTCAGAACTGGCTACAATATTGCGGTCGCTGTCGATCAGATACATCAGCTTGAAAAAAGCAAACTGACTCATCAGCGCATTGAAGAAGTCTTCGATAATCTCCTTTTGCTGACTTTTTATGGAGCGTAACATGCCGATCGCGCTGAGCAGACGTCTGGTAAATTCGAGATTCTCGTATATGCCATGCGCAAGCGTATTTGACAACTCAAGGTGAC
>CAZMWO010000213.1:0-2394 GCA_964569565.1 uncultured bacterium
ATCGATGCCCTGCTGTCAGCATTGGGCCCAGCTGAAGAAGACGATTCGGCTCCACCACCGCCACCGATGTTTTCGGAGGGCGGTTCTGAGAAAAAGCCTGCCAAAGATTCAGGCCCGGCACCGGCAGCGGCTGCACCATCGATGTTCAGCGGCGGTTCTGAAGACCGCAAAGAAGGCAGAACCGAGCGCAAATATGATTTCAAGCGCCAGACCAAATTCTCCAAAGAACAACTCAATACCATACAGCTGATCCATGAAGCTTTTGTTCGACTGGTCGGAACCGACCTTTCCACTAAACTGCGCGCTTATGCTCAGGCAACCATAGTATCGGTCGAGCAGAGAACTTTTGAAGAATTCATTCAGTCGATATACAACCCGACTTTCATAACCGTTTTCAGGTCAGACAATCTCGACGGCAAAGCACTGATCGACATCAACCTTAACGTGGTGTTCACAATCCTCGACCGCCTTCTGGGCGGCAACGGCACCCCCCTCGGCATTCTCAGGCAGCTCACCGAGGTCGAAAAACAGATCATGCAGAAGATTATGGTCAGCGTAATCGACCGTCTGCGCGAAGCCTGGATCAACATCATCGACCTCGCCCCGGTAATTGAACTGGTGGAGTCGAATCCTCAGTTTGCGCAAATCGTTCCGCCAAGCGAAATCGTCGTTTCGATCACGATCGAAATCAAGATTCACGATGTTACCGGCATCATGACGCTCTGCATACCCTATAACACCGTAGAATCGATAGTTTACAAATTCAACGCCGCATCCTGGTTTGCCGCTGTCCGCAAGGAAGCTGCCCAGACCAACGTCGATGCGATAAGCCAGCAGGTTAAATCAGTGCATCTCCCCCTGATAGCAGAACTTGGAGCCACTATAGTAACCCTGCAGGACATCCTGGGGCTTCAACCCGGCGACATCATGGTCACCGACCAGCTGTTCAAGAACGACCTTAATATCAGGGTCGGCAACCGGGTAAAGTTTCGCGGCCGCCCCGGGATTCTTGGCAAGAAAATGGCCATCACAATTACAGAAGTTTTTGACCCCCCTGACCAGGAGGAGGAATTGACGTGAGTGACATACTGACGCAGGAAGAAATCAATGCATTGTTAAACGCTGGAGGCGGAGGCGGAGATGAAGCTCCGGCCGAGACTCCCGCGGATGAAGCCCCGGCAGCGCCTGCTGCCCCGGCCGCACCATCTGGCGGTTCAAGTGCCGCAGCCTCCTTCTCTCAGGCAGAACTTGACCAGCTTGCCGAAGTAGCCAAGATATCGCTTGGCGCAACCTCTTCGGTTGTCCAGGTTTTGCTGAACAAGGAAATTTCTATCGATCTTGAGCAGGTTCGCGGCGTAAACTTCAGTGAACTTGCTGCTGAAGGCGGTGGCGAAGAATTTGTCATTGCCAAAATCGCCTATATCGAAGGCTTTGACGGCAATTCCTATCTGCTGCTCAAAAAGACGATCACAGCCCTCATCGGCGACCTGATGATGGGCGGCAGCGGAGTCGATGCTCAGTTCCAGGACATGCACATATCAGCTGTCGGCGAAATGCTGAACCAGATGATGGGCAAGACCACTACGACTCTGTCTGAGCACTTTAAGAAGCGCGTCGATATCTCGCCGCCAGAAGTTCTTCTGGTTAATTTCAACGATGGCCCTCCAGCTATGCCTGATTTCAGCGCCAATGCGAATTTCATGCGTATCGGCTACAGCCTGAAGATCGGTGATCTGGCACAGACTGAAATGGTTCAGCTCCTTCCGGCAGCATTTGCACAGATGATGGCTGCCGATCTGAACAAACCCAAAGAGTCTGCCAAAAAGGCTGCACCGCCGCCGCCACCGCCAGGGGCCGGCCTGGGAGGACAGCAACAGGGTCAGATGCCGCCACAGATGCCGGGGATGCCACCACAAATGCCGGGGCAGATGCCAGGCATGGGAATGCCGGGACAAATGCCGGGAATGGGAATGCCCGGTCAGATGCCGGGGATGGGAATGCCAGGAATGGGAATGCCAGGACAAATGCCAGGAATGGGGATGCCAGGAATGGGAATGCCGGGACAAATGCCAGGAATGGGAATGCAAGGAATGGGAATGCAGGGAATGGGAATGCCGGGAATGATGCAGGGCTCTCCGGCAGAATTCGGCATGCTGCAAATGCCGATGGGAGTAGGTCTGCAATCGAATATCGACCTGCTTCTCGATGTTCCTCTGCAAATAACAGTTGAATTAGGCAGAACCCGTATGTTAATAAAAGATGTTCTTGAATTAGGTATAGGTTCTGTAGTAGAGTTAAATAAACTTGCGGGTGAATCCGTGGAGGTATTTGTTAATAACAAGCTGATAGCAAAGGGCGAGGTCGTTGTAATCGACGAAAACTTTGCAGTCAGAA
>CAZMWO010000213.1:2404-6268 GCA_964569565.1 uncultured bacterium
ATAGTAGATGACGCAGCCTTCATGCGTATGATGATCAAAGACATTCTGAGCAAGAATGGCTTTGAAGTGCTTGGCGAAGCACAGACTGGCAAGGAAGCGGTTGAACTTTACCAGAAGCTCAAACCGGATCTTGTAACCATGGATATCACCATGCCTGAAATGAACGGTATCGATGCGGTTAAAGCCATTAAAAAGCTTGACCCGGCAGCGAGGATCATAATGTGCAGCGCCATGGGCCAGCAGGCCATGGTAATCGATGCCATTCAGGCAGGAGCCCGCGACTTCATCGTCAAGCCATTCCAGCCAAACCGCGTTATAGAAGCCGTGCAGAAAGCACTGCGCTGAAGCATTTCATCTGCGTTCTTTTTTATCGTGAAGCATAAATTAATCGGAACATTACTGCTCTTAATGTTTGCCAGTTATTGTTCTGTATCAGCCGAACCCGTTGCTACAGCCAGCAACGGGTTTTTAACTGCAACCGGCACAACAGCATTTTCCGCCACCAGCGCAACCGCAGAGACGGCCCTGCCGTTCTATCTGGAAGGGCCCGTTGCATCGGCGCCTTTTATTCCGTCGTCCGACCCTCTGAGCTCGACACTGCGCATAATCTCATCGCTTTTTGCGATAATAATCATCGCTTTCGGACTATCCTGGCTTATCCAGAAAAAAGCCGGCTTCGGCGGCAACGTTTTTGGCAAGGTACTTGGCATCTTGCCACTCGACAACCGCCGTTTGATCTATGTGGTAGACGTCATGGGAAAAGTTCTGATACTCGGGGTTACTGACTCGAACATCAGCATGCTCACTGAGATAACCGACAAAGACACTCTCGACGCGCTGCGACTTCAGAATGACAGACCCCTCCCCGGCATGGAACGCCTTTTTTCATTTCTTAAGCCGAGTTCAACCACAGATTCCGGAGAACAACCGGCTGGAGAAGAGGCAACTCCCGGTCAAGCCCAGAATCAGCGCAACCACGAACGCCTGCGCAAGCTCAATGAACTTCTGGTCAAACGTAACAACCCGCCCGAAAACTGATTTTTTTTCGGCCTTGCGTAATTGTGCACCATATTGTATAAATTTACGAGTGGAGCTGTGCCCTATAAAATTCAATGCTCCGTAATCGGAATCAATGCACAAAAAACGCCGGTCTTTATGCACCCGTATACTGTTGCCAGCTTTGTTGCTGTTTTTTGTCGCACTTTGTGCCGGTGCGTATGCCCAGGCCCAGGATCTCAGCAATCCGCGTGGTCGTGTCAATCTTGACGATGATACTGACATAGACCGCATCCAGAGGCAGGCGACACCCTTTCCGATTCCTGCCATCACCATACAGGTCGATCCGTCTCGCGAACGCAGCCAGCTCGGAACCGGGTTGCAGGTGCTCATACTGCTTACCATATTGAGTCTGGCTCCTTCAATTCTTATCATGCTGACCAGCTTTACCCGCATACTCATCGTTTTGAGCTTTGTTCGGCGTGCACTCGGCACTCAGCAGGAACCGAGTAATCAGATTCTAATCGGACTTGCTTTATTCATAACCTTTTTCACAATGTCACCAGTCATCGACCAGGTTTACCAGAAAAGCTTTGTTCCCTATGTAAATCGCGATATCAACTATGTTGAAGCTTACAATCAGGCGATCTTTCCGATACGTGAATTCATGTTCAGACATACCCGCAAGACCGACCTGGCTCTGTTTGCCGGCATGGAAGGCGGCGCCAAGCCACAGACGAAAGATGATTTCAGCACACTGGCTCTGGTGCCAGCTTTTATAACCAGTGAACTGCGCACTGCGTTCCAGATGGGCGTGGTTATTTATCTGCCGTTTCTGGTCATCGACATGATCGTGGCAAGCCTGTTGATGTCAATGGGTATGATGATGCTGCCACCGGTAATGATTTCATTACCGTTCAAAATACTGCTCTTCGTGATGGTTGACGGCTGGAATCTCGTCATCAGATCGATTGTTCTCAGTTTTGGTGGCAGCGCATGACCGAATACACTCTTTATGAGCTGTTCAAGGAAACGTTCCTGTTGTCGCTGATACTGACCGCTCCAATTCTTGTCCTCGGCATGGTTATAGGCGTTGTCGTCAGCATTTTTCAGACAGCGACATCGATACAGGAACAAAGCCTGACTTTTATACCCAAACTCCTGATCACAGGTCTGGCCATGATCTGGCTGGCTCCATGGATGCTGACTCAACTCATGCAGTTTGCCATGAAGCTGCTTGGTCAGCTGCAGACATTTGCACGTTAAGCAGGCGACGATATGACTGAAGCAGCTTTTCTGAATGCTGTCGGCATATTTCTGATCGCCCTTGTCCGCTTCAGCGGTTTTTTTTTAAATATCCCGGTATATTCTGAAACAATAATACCCATGCGGGTTAAGGCCGGACTCTCGGCGCTCTGTGCATTGATAATTCTGCCGCATCTGATCAAAACCCAGACTTTGCCGCAGCTTTCGGCCATAGAATACGGATTGATGGCTCTTAAAGAGCTTATTCTGGGCTTTTCACTCGGCTATATAGTTCTTGTCTTCGTCGCCGCACTCAGGCTCGGAGGCAACATTATCGGGATGCAGGTAGGGTTTTCTTTCGTGCAGGTAGCCGACCCGACTTCGAACCAGGGTCTGGGTATCGTCTCTGAGTTTTTTCAACTTGCCGGAAGCCTGACTTTTCTGTTTGTTGGCGGGCACCTGCTGATACTCCAGGCATTTTTCCACAGTTTTCAACTTGTGCCACTGGCCGGCCTGCAACTGAACGGTAGCATCGTTGAAGAAATCGCGCTCTACAGCCGCATGCTCTTTGTCTGCGGATTGCAGATTTCAATGCCGATCGTCGCAGTTATATTGATCGGCGATGTGGCGCTGGGTATAATCGCGCGTACGGTGCCTAAAATGATAATACTTATGCCATATCTCGGCGACCTGATCAGACATCTCATAGGAATGAGCATGGATGAAATCAATCTTCTGCTGGGAAAGATGGGTTAGCATTTTGCCAAAACATGCTGTGAGCGCCGATCAAAACGTTACGAGCATCTGCTGCCTGCCGGCTCTCAGTCTGGCCGCACGCAAATTTGACCTGCAGTTGTTTGCAGGAGAAAAAACCGAACCGGCAACGGAGAAACGTCGTCAGGAAGCGATAGACCGCGGAAATATCGCCAAGTCTCAGGATCTCAGCTCGGTCATTGTCCTGCTGACCGGATTTCTGATGCTGAGATTCTACGGGCCGCAGCTTTTTGCCATGTGTGGCGAATACATGCGCTACACCTTTTCCCAGGCCATATTTACCAGTATGAACCTGCCCGACACTCTTATTCTTCTTAACCAGTTCATCATGGTATTGTTGCGCATACTCACACCTTTTATGCTAGTCATAATGCTGGGCTCCATCGTCTCCAACCTGATCCAGACCGGCTTCCTGTTCAGGTTCGAGCCCTTAATGCCAGACATCGACCGCCTCAATCCAGTATCGGGCATACAGAATGTATTCTCCTGGAAAATGGTTGCCGAGCTGTTCAAGTCCATACTAAAAATTCTCATAGTGGCTTATGTGCCCTACTCGACCATTCGTGAAAACATACCGATGCTGATCAGGTTCATTCAACTCGAACCGGTGCCTGCAATAATCATAATCCTCAAAACAGCGTTCGTTATGGCTATCAAAATCATACTGATACTGCTGTTTCTTGCCCTGGCTGACTGGGCCTTTCAGAAATGGCGCCATGAAGAGAACATAAAGATGTCGAAAGATGAAATTAAAGAAGAATACAAACAGCGCGAAGGGGATCCCAGAGTAAAACAGAAGATTCGCGAAAAGCAGCGTCAGGCGGCTTCCAGACGAATGATGGAAGAAGT
>CAZMWO010000214.1:0-4910 GCA_964569565.1 uncultured bacterium
CGACTCCGGCCGGCGTGCCTTTCTCGGCAGAATGCAGCGCCGACACCATATTGAACTTGACGCCTTCAACCTCGACTGTTCCGCCAATATTCATTCCTTCTGTCTTAATGCCGAGCTCGGCGGCTTCGACAGCAATCTCGTGAATCGCCACCAGCGTTGCGCCGGTCTTCTGGCAGATAAAAAAGGCATCGCCGACGTGGTCGCCGTGATAATGCGTGACAAACACCATGTCAGCCTTCTTGATGTCGTCAAGAGTGCATGAACTGGCGGGATTGCCCTTGATAAACGGGTCGATGAAAATAGTTTTAGATCCCTCGATTTTGACGGCCGAATGCCCGAGCCAGGTCGCTTTGATCATTACAAATCCTCCGGTTTTCTATATGCAGATGATCAGAATTTCGCCACCAATATACCATACCCGTATACACTGTGCAGTCTGATCTTTATTTGTTTCCAGACCACCTGAAATGAGCTCTACAAAAGCATGCGCAGGTGCGGCGATATTGCGCTGGCATCGATAATCCAGCGGGTGGGGCGCTGCCGGGCAATTACCGCTGCCGGGTAATCACATCGCGGGTTCAGGAATATCTCTTCGACAACAGGTTGCTTGGAGCCGCCGCTGACTATAAAAAGCAGTTCGCGCGCCTGCAGAATGCGCTGATAAGTAAGACTGATGCGGGCTTCAGGCTGGCTGGCCGGTTCGAATATCGCAAAGTCGGCGGTAAAGTCTTTTTGCCAGTCGGTTTCTGGAAAAAGCGACGCCGTATGCCCGTCGTTGCCGATGCCAAGTATTATCAAATCAATCGCCGCTGGTGAACGAAGTTGTTCCGGCAGCTTCAGCAGTTCATTCTGATACGCATCGGCAACCCGACTTTCTGCTGCTGCCTGCCTGGCAGAAGGCACCGCGTAAAAGTGCGACTCAGGCAACAGCCCGTCAGCAAAAAGGCTCGCGCGTATCGCTTTCTGATTGCTGCGCTCATCATCGGCTGCCACCAGTCTTTCGTCAGTCTGCAGCCAGTAACAGCTGTTAGCCAGCCCTGTTTTTGCCAGTTTTGCCGGCAGCAGCCGATAAACCGGAAACGGCGTATTGCCACCGCTCAGACTTATCAACCGCAGCGGCCCGGGCGCTCGCCATATCGCAGCTAAAACTGCGTCAGCGGCCTTTTCGGCAAAGCCCTCCGGCGAATCGTTAACTGATACCTCTGCGTTAACGCAGAATGCCTGCTTCATAATACTGGTCTATGCCAGCGATGCCCATTTTTTGCCAGCAGGCCGGCTGATTCTTCCGGGCCGATACTGCCGGCATTATAGGTGTACATCGGTTGTTGCCTGCTTTGCCAGGCTTCGATTATCGGGTCGATGAATTTCCAGGATTCTTCGATTTCGCTGTTACTTAAAAACAGTGCCGAATCACCATTCAGTGCATCGAGCAGCAGACGCTCGTAGGCATCGGGGCGATAATCACCAAATTCACTGTCGTAAGAGAATTTCAGCCCGACGTCAGAAACCTGCAGCTGCATTCCGGGCGGCTTTGAATTGACCTTGAGAATTATGCCTTCATTTGGCTGAATTCTGATGTGCAGGCGATTTGGCTCGATCTTGCCGCCAAAATCCTTGAAAATAGAGTGGGGGATAGGCTTGAAACTGACGACAATCTCGGTCACGTTGCGATCGAGCCGTTTGCCTGCCTGCAGATAGAACGGCACACCGCCCCAGCGCCAGTTATCGACAAAAACTCGGCAGGCTGCGTAAGTTTCGGTCTGCGAACTCGGCTGCACGCCGTTTTCCTGAAGATAGCCGGATACCTGTTTTTTATCAATTTCACCAGCAATATATTGAGCCCGTATCGTTTCTGTCGCCACTTCTGCCGGGCTGTATCGGCGCAGAGCCTTGAGAACCTTGTTCTTTTCGAGATGCAGATCGCCTGGTTTGTGCGAGAGAGGCGGTTCCATCGCGACCATGCAGAGGACCTGCAGCAGATGATTCTGTACAACATCGCGCAATATGCCCGACTGTTCGAAATAGCCAGCCCGGCCACCGATTCCGATGTTCTCAGAAAACGTGATCTGCACGTTGTCGATGAACCGGTTGTTCCAGAGCGGTTCGAAGAATGTGTTGGCAAAGCGCATGAACAGTATGTTCTGCACGGCTTCTTTGCCGAGATAATGATCTATGCGCAGTATCTGATGCTCTTTGAAAGCCTCGAGCAGACTCTGATTAAGTTCTATTGCCGTCTTGAGATCCTGCCCGAAAGGTTTTTCGACCAGTATGCGCTCGGGGCAGTGAATGTTGTCGTTCGCCTCTGAGAATGGCTTTATCAGCCTTATGAAGCTTTGCATGCTGTTTGGCGGAACTGCCAGATAAAACAGCCTGGCTGGCGCTGCTTGAGGCTCTGCTGCCAGTAACCGGTTCTTGAAGTCTTCGGCCTCGTTCGCCATTGCGGGGTTTGCACGCAGATATCTGATGCGGCTTCTCAGGCCCTCGAAACCATTGGCGAAGCGGGTATCTTTTTTGAACAGTATCGCTTCGCGCTGCGTCAGATGCTCTAAAAAAGCCTCTGTGCTCATGTCGGCGCGGCCGGTCACAAATACATGAAAATCATTGGCCAGCAGCCCGGCATCATGCAGCCGGCACAGGGCCGGCAGCAGCTTGCGACTGGCCAGATCTCCGGTTCCGCCAAAGATTACTATCGATGCCGCACAGAAGAATTGTGGGCTCATTTTTTCTGTTTATCCTTTATAAAAGCCTGAATACTGCGGTCATAGGTCTTTTCACCGGCAGCACTGAAAAAACAGCCGGGTATCTCACCCATATTGCGGTGATAAGCTACGCACTCACAGCATTTCTGACGTTTGCCACAGGAATAAGTGCAGGCACAGGGCAGTTTGTTCGAGCAGTCAGCCATTTTCATCCTCCATTTTGCGCGTTTCAATCAACTTTTTCTTTTGAGCCGTCTTTTGCAAATCCCTTTTATATGAACTATTCGGGGGCAGGGCGCTGCAAAGATCTTCTCTGTCACTTTATCAACGCCCGGTAAACAGCTTCTTTACATTTTTGCGCGCGCGATTCAGGCAAAGATAGCAGCTCACCAGTTTAAGCATGAGGCGGTCGCCGGCAGAAGCTCGAATAAAGGCCGGGCGCACAAAAACCGTGTCTGAACCGGTCAAATACCACGACCGGTAACCATTGTCACGCATCCAGTTGCTTATTTCGTTCATATACGGGTTTACATAAGCAGCCCCGTGCGTTTCGAGTGATATCACTGCCGGCCGGCTGCGCAGGGTCTTGATAACGAACCACTCGGCCCCTTCTACATCAACGCTGAGCAGATCGATGCTGCCATCGTCAATTCTGTCAAAAGGCAGCGCACGAACAACGAATTTGTCCTTGTCTGCTACTTTGTAGCCGTCATTCAGTATTGCCGGCGAAGCTGTGAGCTCGCTGACAAAAGTAGAGGCCTCCCGCTGAACCAGCTCGAGCTCACCTTCGCGGTCAAAAATGGCAACTTCGTGCAGAGTAACATTGCTCAAACCGGCAAAATGCTCTTTGATCTGCTGAATCGAGCGCGGGTCGGGCTCGACCAGAGTCGTTCTGATACCATTTTTTATGAATTCGTAGATATTGGAAGTTTCGGGTTTGAAAACGCCGACTTCGGCCACATGCAACGGTTTGAAGCCAGCCTCAGACACACGCTTGAACAGCGAAACCCGGTTGAGAAGTGTGATCATGAATTTTGTTCTTTCATCAGATTGTGTTACTTCGATTTGTAATGCTTTGGACTTTCACGAACAACTTTTACCTGAAGCGGAAAGATCTCTTTGAGTTCGATCTGCAGATCGTCGAAAATGCTGACATTGACAACATCGCTGTCGCCGTAAATATCAGATTGGCCGTATCGCCCGTCGGAGTCGAGCAGATATACATGAACCAGTCGATTCGCCGGATCGACTGTCCAGAATTCTTTTACACCATGGCGTTCGTAAAGAGCACGTTTTTTAATGCAGTCTCGCGATGCTGTGGTCGGTGACAATATTTCGATGATCAGGTCGGGCGCCCCACGACAACCTTTGTCATCGAGCTTTTTCTCGTCACAGACAACGAGAATATCCGGCTGAACGACATTTCTGACCTGGTTGTCAGATTCCTCTCCGAGCGGCAGTCTGACATCGAATGGAGCATGGTAAACCTTGCATGGCTTGCCACGCAGATATGTCATAAAAATATAAAATAACTCGCGCGAAATATCAGCATGCACCCGCAACGGTGCCGGTGACATGTCATAAGCGACACCGTCAATAAGCTCCCAGCGCTCGTCTTCCGGCCATGTGCTGAGGTCTTCGTAGGTGAAGTCGTCTTTGCGTTTTCTTGTTGCTCCGACCATTTTCGCTCCCGTAAAGCATTTATTATCAATTCAGGGCAAGAACATAACCAGAATAGCATCAGTGCTGACGTCAGTCAAACGCCTGAGCAGAGATGCAGCCGCCAGAATCTTGACTCTAACGGCTGCTATAGGTCACTTTATCTGGCTGGCTCTTATATAATAGCTGTCGCCGACAGTGTCAGAAGTAAAAGGCGGAGCCATCTTCACACCGGCACCTTCGGCTGTGCGCAGAGTCAGTATGAAGACGCGCGCCAGGCCATGTGCCTGATCTTCGGGTTTCTGAACAGCCAGCAATACCGGCAGGCCATACATTATCGGCTGACCCAGCAGATCTTTTTGCTGAACCGACCATTCGCCGGTGATGACTGTGCCGAGAACTGTGTATTTATGCTTTTCGTCTTTTCCCCAGCTGTTTTTGAGATATTCGAGAGCGCCGGCGCGGTCTGCATCTGTGCCCTTGCAGGCCGGCCAGGTTTTTCCATCTATTTTTGCTTCGAAAAGCTTGTTGTCTTCGGCAAGTTTGCTCGCG
>CAZMWO010000214.1:4920-6250 GCA_964569565.1 uncultured bacterium
CAGCTGAATATCCGGGCACGTTTTTGACGCAGAATTCTTCGAGCTTTTTGATCTCGGCATGTCTTTCGAGTCGGTAAAAGTCATGGCGCGACGACAATGACGAAAGTTCCTGAGCGATCATTTCTTTAACCCTGTCACCCATACGGGCAGGAACAGTTTCAATATCCGTCATCGCCTTTTTGATATTCTGCCAGGGGTAAACCGCTTCCATGCCGCCAGTCGCCTTTTCGATGGCGTCACGGTCGGTGCCGTATTTTGCTTCAAAGTCAGCCAGCGCCTTTGCCAGTTCTGCCTTTTTACTGCTGTATTCGCTGTAGAGAGCGAAAGCTTCACCGATTTTTGCAACATCATTATCGTAGCTGAGGTTGTTGATCGGGGTAAAATACTTGTTGTCAAAGCTTTCCCATACCTGCTTCAGCGATCCGGCATCGGCGCCCGCTGCCGCTTCGCCCGACTTCTGGCGCTCAACGCTCTCGCGGGTTTTTGCCAGCTCTTTGCCGGCCCAGTCACTGACAGTTGCGACACGCTCTTTAATCGCCAGAAAATCAGGGTGCTCACCGGCGCCTTCTTCGGCAGCCACGCCAGCAACAGTTTCCAGCAGGCCGGGTAGGCTGTCGATCTTCTCCTGAACACTGCTGAACGTCGATTCGATGCTGTATGAAGAATAATCCTGCTGTATGCGTTGCAGGCGGTCCTTTTCGAATTTTTCGAGAGAATCGAGGTTTTTGCAAAGTTCACGCATAGCCTGAGACGTTTTACGCGGCAAAGACTTGCTTTTGGCTGCCGCCGCCGCTGGTGGAGTCGATACCTTGCCCGGAATTGTGCCGCCATTTGCCGGAACTTTGGTTATCTTTTTGGCAAGATCGCCCTGCAATTTGCTTAACTTCTGCTCGAAAGATTTAAGCTGTTTGTTCTGTGGTTCAAGTTTTTTAAGGCTCTCGAGCAGCTCGGCGCACTTTTTGACGCCCGCGTCGGCGACATCCAGCTTCCCATTAAAAAAGGCTCCCTGCGCGCCGCGAAGTTCAGTATTAAGCTGCTTCTCCAGCTCTTTTGCATCCTGTGCCGGTGCCGGCTGGTTGACGAGCACGCAAATCATCATAAAAACCAGTAAACAAACGTATCTCATGTTCATCTCTACACTCCTCTGAAAAGTTTCTTTTGCGCTGTCATCATATAACAACCCATGCCTCTCTGCCAACTTGCATTTAACCGATAAAAATCGCTGGCAATTTATCTGATTGCAGATACATTTGTTTTTCTTGGAGCAATGTGAATTTGCTTTTATGATGTACACAGGTTGGTGTCAAAATGAAGAAAAATAATAAGAGGT
>CAZMWO010000215.1:0-5900 GCA_964569565.1 uncultured bacterium
GCGACGGCAATGCTGATATATTATTCGTGCATGCCCGCGAACTTGAAGAGCAGTTTGTCGCCGATGGTTACGGATTGAAGCGCCACCCGATCATGTATAACGATTTTGTGCTGGTTGGCCCCCAAAAAGACCCGGCCGGCATCAATGGTCTGACTGACATTGTGCAGGCATTTGCAAAACTGGCCAGTTCATCGGCGACTTTTGTTTCGCGCGGCGACGAGAGCGGCACGCATTTTCTCGAAATCAAACTCTGGAATGAAGCGCAGACAAGGATGCCTGCTGCCGGCTATCTCAGCGTCGGTCAGGGCATGGCGCGAACACTGCTGATCACGTTTGAAAAGCAGGCCTATACTCTGGTCGATCGCGCGACCTTTCTTAATCTTAACCAGGGCGATGACCCGGCCAGCCATCTGGTGATTCATTGCCAGGGCGACAAAAAACTGCACAACATTTACACGTTGATCGCGGTGAATCCCGAAAAGCATCCGCACGTCAATCTTGCCGCTGCCGAAAAATTTATCGCCTGGATCAAGTCTGAAGCTGCTATGAAGCTCATTACCGGGTTCAAAGTAGCCAACACCGACGTCTTCTTTCCTGTTAACGAGGACTGATCGTATTTAACCGCAATAATGGCGCAGCAAGGAGCAACAGCATGTCGCAATTGACCGGAACGGTTTTGATTATTGTGTTGATCGTTGTCATCATAAGTCTGGCTGTTTCGCCGGGCGCTTCGCATCCGACTGAAGACAAGAAGTCGGTGCTTGAATATACGCTGGCGCTGGCGGATGGCACTCAGCAGCCCCTCGAGAGCTTTCGTGGCAAGGTGTTGCTGCTGGTGAACGTGGCCAGCAAATGCGGCTTTACCGGGCAGTATGAAGGCCTTGAAAAGTTGCAGAAAAAGTACGAGAGCGAGGGGTTTACTGTACTGGCTTTTCCAGCCAATGATTTTCTCGGGCAGGAACCGGGAACCAACGAAGAAATAGCGACCTTCTGCCGCATGAGTTATGGCGTGACTTTTCCGGTGTTTGCCAAGATCTCGGTGATTGGTGCCGAACAGCATCCGCTCTATCGCTTTCTTACCAATGAAGCGACGAACCCAGGCTTTGCCGGCAAGATTTCGTGGAATTTCAACAAGTTTCTTATCGACCGCACCGGCAAAGTCGTTGCCAGATACGGATCAAGAACGGTTCCCGAAGATGCTCAGCTGATCGCTGATCTTGAGAAGGCTCTCAAGGCAAAACCCTGATACGGACGAGGCATGTATGCAGTATCTGTTTGAGAGTACCGGCAAAGCGATTTCGCTGATAGTTCAGTGTGACGCTGAACTTGCGTTGATCGTCTGGTTTTCGCTCAAAATCGCGCTGATTTCGACGCTGGCGGCCTCTGTTGTCGGAATTCCGGCCGGCTTTGCCATTTACCTCAACGAGTTCAAACTCAGGCGCGTGCTGATAACGGTTCTCAACAGTCTGCTGGCAATACCTACCGTCGTCATTGCGTTGCTGGTTTATGCCTTTTTGAGCCGCCGCGGCATGTTTGGTTCGTTTAACCTGTTATATACGCAAAGCGCGATTATCATCGGGCAGACGATACTTGTGATACCGATGGTTACGACGTTTGTTTTATCGGCGTTGAGCCATCTCGACATCAGATATCGCAAAACCGCGATGACTCTGGGCGCTGACCGTTTTCAGATTGCGCGCCTGTTGCTGCACGAGGCGAAATTTGGTGTGGCCGCGGCGATTGCGGCGGCCTTTGGTCGGGTCATTTCAGAAATTGGCGTCAGCATGATGCTGGGCGGAAACATCAAGGGAGTCACGCGCACCATGACCACTGCGATGGCGCTCGAATATGACAAGGGCGAGTTCGTGCTGGCGGTGGCGCTTGGCATGATTCTCATGACGATCACTCTTGGCATCAACATTCTGATCAATTACTTTCAGGGAAATATCAATGAGAGGTATGGCTGACGGGCGACGATTGCGAGAAAGAGCGCGATAACGAGAACGATAGCGATTGCGATTACGATTACGAGAACGAGAACGAGAACGAACGTTAAGATATGCTATATGAACTTGGTGGGGTGAAACGGATACATGGTGGGCGGGCGATTGTCGATATCGACCGGCTGGCCATCGAAGCCGGAAAGATATATGCGCTTACCGGCCCGAATGGAGCCGGAAAGACGACTCTGCTGCAGATGCTGGCTTTTATTGACCGGCCAGATACCGGCACGATCAAATTTGCCGGCGGGTTGGCTGAATATGGCGAAAAATATCTGCAGACTCTGCGGCGGCGGGTTGTACTGGTTGACCAGCAGCCGATTCTTTTCAGTATGAGTGTTTTCGCCAATGTCGAATTGCCGCTGAAGTTACGAAATATTAAGCCTGTCGAGCGCAAAGCCCTGGTTGAAGAAACTTTGCGCAAGGTTGACATGCTGGCATATTCAGACGCGATGGGTGGTCGCCTTTCTGGTGGCGAGATACAGCGGGTTGCGCTCGCACGCGCGCTGGTGTGCCGGCCTGAAGTGCTGCTTCTCGACGAGCCGACTTCAAATATAGACAAGCAGCATCAACCGATAATCGAAGAGCTCATCAGAAAAGCCAGTGCGGATGACGGTATCTCGATCATATTTTCCACGCATAATCTGCAACAGGCCGGTCAGCTTGCCAACCGGCATCTGACCATGCAAAGCGGGAGAGTTGAACATGCCGCAGTCTGATCGGCTCAAGAATCGTGTGTTCTGGCTGTTGATGGTAACTACAACCTTACTTTTCAGTTGTGGAATCTGGATATATTTTGCGCTGGTTGTTCCGAATCAGCAGCTGGCAGCGTTCGATTCAACGAATAAAGATCCTGAATATATTACACATATGAGGACAGTCAGTCACAAAGTTATCGGCAGCTGGATCGGTAATCACCACGACGCTTTTCTGGTGCTTGAACAGGTAGGAAATCACGAGTCGATACCATACCTGATCAGAGCCCTTAAAATGCAGCAAAATGCCGACAGCGATGGTGTCGTTATCTGCACTACCGAACATTGTGTCGACTGTTTACAGAAACTCACCGGCATGAACTTCGGTTATGAACCTGACGACTGGCAGAAGTGGTGGGAAGACGAGGGATCAAAGCTGTCGGCGGCAGAACTCGCAAAAAGAGCTGCAGCATCTTTACCAGCCGAGTCTGATTAGTCCTCTGTCACATAAGAGTATAAGAATTAAATCTTAGAGTCTCCGCTTATGCCGGGCTCTCGGCGTGATCTCATTCGCTCCACTCTCGCCAGTCGAGAGTCTATATTGATAGCTATAGCTCTGCGTCAAAATTGCCTGGCTCGAAATTTCGCTCATGAGAAGCACGCCTGCGCCCTTGTATGATTTTTTACCAGGCGTGAATTCTTAACCAGTCGACCCAACAATTCAACTGTGACTGACCACCAGGCTCTCAGTTGTCTGAATCGTCGAGAAGTGAAGCGGCTGATCTGCCCTGGTTGTCGAGCGTGCTGTCACTGGCGCCGAGCTGAATCAGGTAATCATATATTCTGCGGTGTCCGGCTGCGGCCGCGTCGTGCAGCGGTGTGGTGCCGCGGGCATCGAGCGCGTGAATGCCGGCTTTTGCTGCGCAAAGAGCTTTAACCACTTCGTAGTGCCCCATTATGGCTGCATAATGCAGTGGTGTGCGCAGATAATCGTTGGTTGCATCGATGACTGCGCCCTTTTCGATGAGCAGCTTGAGAGCGGCTTCATTGCCGGCTGCGGCGGCTGTGTGCAACGGAGTTTCACCAAGTTCGATATTTCTGGCGTCACGCTGTGTCGGGTCTTTTTCGAGAATTTCGGCAAGCTCTTCGTTACTGCCGGTGGCAGCGAGTTCAAAAACCGTTTTGGCGCCGCTCACGATCTCGAAAGTTCGTGCCGGCTGGCCGAAGTGCCCGGTTTTTTTAAACGCGGTTATTCTGGCCTTATCACCGTTCAGTCTGGCATTGACGAAGGCTGACAGACCATCATTGTTTTTGAGATCGATATCGGCACCGAGTTCGAGCAGAACGCTTATCAGTTCAGGGCGGCAGAAGAACAGAGCGCTGCTGCCGTCAGTGCGTCGGGCATCGACTTTGGCGCCGGCCTGAATCAGCAGTTTGAGCATATTGGCGCTGCCATGCACGGCGGCAATATGCAGAGGCGTCATACCATCATGGTTGCGCAGATTAACGTCACCGACACGTTTAAGCATGACTTCGAGAATCTTTTCATATTGCGGGTTATCGCGGTGACAGATCATATGCAGCAGGTTGTTGCCACGTGCATCTTTGCGCACGAGGCTGGCTCCGGCGTTGATAAGCATTCCAGCGACCTGTGGATTAAGCGTTTCGATCGCGACATGCAAAGGTGTTTGTCCGGCCTGGTTCACCGGATCAGGGTTTTGTGAGCGTTCAAGCAGCAGTGGCAAAAGGTTGCGGTTATTGCGCTGCGCCGCAATGTGCAGAGGAGCATTGCCGCGGGTATCTGGTTGCTTCGGGTCGGCGCCGGCCTCAAGCAGCAGGTGGGCGGCCGTGGCATTATCTAGAGAAACAGCCAGTATCAGCGGCGTCAGGCCTGCCGTGTCGATTTCGTTGAGCAGTGATTTTTCGCTGACAGCAGCCTGCAGGGCTGTCATATCATTATTCTCAACTGCCTTGTGCAGGCGGTTACCGGCCGGCAGAAAGGCCGGCAGAAAATTGCCTTCTCTAACCAGCTTAAGCGTGTGGTTGAGCAGCATCGGATACCAGGCCTTCTGAAATCTTTTATCAGCCTGCATTTGCAGCAACCATCGTTCGGCATCTTCGAACCTCTGAAGCTGTCTGAGGCTATCGGCAACTTTCAGGCTGACGTCAAAAAGATACTCGCCTTCGGCATCAGGCGAAGCCAGATAGTCTTTGAAAAAGCTGAGGCTCCTTTCGCGGCATTCGCGTGCAGTCTGCGGATTATCGGAGTTTGCCCAGGCAGCCTGCAGCCAGGCCAGACCGGTCTCTCTCGCATCGCGCCCGATATGCTCGAGCAGTCTGGCAAAGCGCACTCTTGAATCTGTCTTGCGGTCGGACTGCTGATTTGTGTCCCAGACGAAATCCTGCAGCTTCTGCAGCTCGCCGCTGGTTAAACTGATATCGCCAAAAACTCCGTGGCAGAGAGGGCATTCCGGCAGGGGCAGAAAAACTGTGTCGAGAGGCTGCCCGTCGATTGCCAGCTGATCGAAACTGACGCTGGCAACTATGGCCGGGTAGTCGATGCGGCAGACGGGGCAGGTGAACTGTCTTTCGATGCCAGCTGCCATAAGATTGCCTGCGGAAACAAGAAAAAGTAGCAGAACAGCTGTACGGGAGGCATCAGCAAATAGCCGTCGTTGGTGGTTACTCTGGTTACTTCTGTTCAAGTTTCTTTATGTCAGCTTCTACAAGGCTCTCGAACACCTTTACCTGCTCATCGAACTGCTCGCAGGTAACGTGCCCACAGGTTGTGGCGGCCTTTTCCAGGCGCTTCGGCAGGTAGAGATCGGAAAACTTGAAACCGAACTTTTTTTTCTGTTGAGTTTTAAGCGAGTGTATGGCAACTGCCGTGTCATTGAGGCGCTTTTCATCGAAGCCTTCATAGCCAAGCAGTTGCAGGCCTTCGCAGATGATCTGCGGCGTGTAAATATTTCGCGCGAACAGGCAGATGACCAGGGAATTGAGCACCATGCGCCAGACCGACTCGTCATACATCGACTTTGTCCATTCGCTGTCGGTTTTTTTGCTGTTGATTTTTTTCTGGTCGATGGAATAGCCGGCGCTGTCGAGGTGCGAATGTCTGACCCCGGTGGCGTAACCGAGATAAGAGTGCAGACCGGTCATGTAACCGGGTGCCTCGTTTTTGCCGAAGGCGATGGCAAAGTCT
>CAZMWO010000215.1:5910-6224 GCA_964569565.1 uncultured bacterium
CGTATTTTTCGGCGCAGTAGACCGAACCCTTTTCGAGATCGCAGTAAAATTCGTTATGACGGTTGCTGATGCGCTCGAGCATTTTCATGAAAGTCATGGCATCGCCGAAATTAGCAACCAGGCCATCGGTATGCTCGTCAGTAATAATGCCGCGCTGATAAGCTTCGCAGACCCAGGCGAGAATGACGCCCATGCTGATGGCATCCCAGCCCTGCTTTTCGACGTAATACAGCAGTTTCAAAAGATCTTCGCTGTCGCCGATCGAGAGGTTTGAGCCCCAGGCGAAAATCAGCTCGTGATCGTATGAGACTTTG
>CAZMWO010000216.1:0-2027 GCA_964569565.1 uncultured bacterium
ATGCCCGCCTGCGCCCTTTGTTGATCTTTGCTCACATTTTAATGCGTTTGCCCTGAATTTTTTGCCTGCCGCTCAGCAATAGAGCTCTGCATGCCGATAATCGAAACAGAGGCAAATGAATAAATCCATATATTTAATACTGCTGTTACTGTTGTTTCCAGCCATGATAATGGCGGAAGGACAGACGTGCCCGGCCTGCGGTGCCAAGGATCTGGCAACGCTTGCCATGGTCTGCCCGGAATGCGACGCCAACCTGCACAACTATCAGCTCAAAGCCATGCAGAAGCCACGCGGGCGCCTGCGGGTAAGACTGCTGTATACAGGTGGCAACCCTGATCGCATGCCGAATTATGGCAAACTTTACATAAATGGCAGGTATTGTGGCAACGTTGACATGATAGAAAAACAGAAGACCAATGATGAATACGCACAGGTATGGGCAAATGGCCTGGGCAAGGACTTCACCGCCTATTATGAAAAGGTCGTCGAAAGTGTTCCGGCCGGCATGCTCAAGGTTGAGGTCGAAATGAAGTTCTCAAGATTCTATGGCCTGGGCAGCAGTCTTAAGCGTGTTGAATTCCCATATACGACGTTCAAGGGCGGAGAAGACACCTCTCTGGACCATTATTTCAGCTCAGCCTCGACTTTCTGCCAGCACAAGCCAGTCAAAAAGGAACCGATACCGGTCATTTCCGAGGCAAAACTACAGGGTGCTGATGGAAAAGTGGCAGTCAATGTGCCGCTTTTCAAATAGACACGGGTATAAATTCGACGGCAGAAATGCCGATACTGAATGTAACAAATATATTTTACGAGGCAGACAAAATGGAACAGACCAATTCACGCTGGTTTTATATCTTCATTCTGATGAGCCTGATCAGCATAATGCTGTTTCCGCAAAGGGTTCAGGCCGACTCGAACTGGCTGAAATATTTCCGCAAGGACTCACTTCTCAACACCTACAAACGAAGTTATGCCGTATTGGATGACACACTCTGGATAGGCACGCACGGCGACGGCGTAACAGTTAACGACGGAAAGAAAGAGATCAGTTACACCAATCGCAATACCCGCACCAGTCAGGCACTCGACGATGGTCTGGTTTCTGACTACATAACCTGTATCAGCATCGACGAAAAGAATGGCCGTGTCTGGATAGGCACCAATGCAGGGCTTTCCAGCTGCAATCTTGAGGGTAGAGAGTGGAAACGCTACACAGAAAAAACCGGTCTGCCCAACTCGGTCATTCGCGATCTGGCGATCGATTCTTCCGGCAGTCTCTGGGTCGGCACCCCCTCCGGCATCGCGATTTATGACGGCGAAGCCTGGAAAACGGTAAGCGACAGCAAGGGTCTCGAACAGAACAGCGTTCATTCGATCAAGGTCAAAGGCGACTCAGTATGGGTCGGCACAGTCGGCGGCACGGTAAGCCGTTATAAAGACGGCGAATGGCGAACCTTTGTTTCTTTTGAATAATTAACAGCTTTTTCTGCAAGGCCGGCCGTTGTGCCGGCCTTTTGCTTTTTGCCTGAGCCAATATTTTCGTGGCAGCAGAATGGCGATTGATGGTAATATCAAGGCATGTTACAGCCTTCACACCGCGGCATATACGAATATCTATGGTCAGAGCACAAGCACAGCATGATCGCCATCTCGATCAGGGCTTTTCAGGGGATGGCCGGCAAACTCGGCCGGCGCCCGCAGATTCTGAGCTGGCTGCGACGTCTGGCTGTACTTTCGGGCGAAGAGCGCCCCGAGCTCTACAATGCCCTGCTCAACGCCTACATGTCTGTAAAACCCTGTCTTGACAGGCAGCAACGTCATGAACTCATAGAGACGCTTCTGGCAGACACCGTCGCGGCATCAGAACTGATTTACCGGCATGCCTTAACATACAGGGAAAAGAGCCTTTACGGCTGCCGCCTTTTTTTCAAGGGTAATCGAGCGCTTTACAAATTCTGGGATACCCAGGATCGCCCGGGACTCTGGCTCTGTTTCGGTCCTTTTCAGCTGCACCTGACGCCCGA
>CAZMWO010000216.1:2127-6215 GCA_964569565.1 uncultured bacterium
CGGTCTCAGGATATCGACGACAGCTCAGCCGATGTAGGAATGCATGCTGCTGATGAGGAAATTGACTCCGAAGAGAGTGAACATGGTGACGAGGAAACCGGCTATTGAAAGGCAGGCAGTCCAAGTTCCATTCCAGCCGCGCGCCAGCCTGACATGCAGATAAATCGAATAAACGAGAAAGGTTATCAGCGCCCAGGTTTCTTTGGGATCCCAGCCCCAGTAGCGCCCCCAGGCCTTATTGGCCCAGACCATACCAAAAATCAGGCCGCCAACAGTGAAAAGAGGGTAACCAAGGGCTATAGCCCGATAAATCAACTTATCAAGGCTGTCGGCATCGGGCAGCCATTCCCCGACGCCCTTATGAACTGCTCCTCGATACATCCAGGTCAGCACCATAAGTAACAGTACCGTCACGACTGACGGAACGATCACGCCCCAGACAAGACCGAACCAGCGTTCTTCGTAGGACGGATGGCGACTCAGGTGCGATGCCAGAAGCGTCATACTGGTAATGAAAGCCAGCGGCATGCCAACTACGACCAGGTAGCAGGCTATCTTCTCGATCAGACCTGAAAACATGGGTTTATCGGCTGAGCCGGCCATGATTTTCTGAAAGCAGTAGAGGTAGCTGAGAATAAAGGCTATGGCGAACAGGGCTTCGCCGACGAAGGCCAGCGAAACATGCAGATGCAGCCAGTATGACTGCAGGGCTGGTATCAGCGGCTTGACGTCTGATGAAAAAACTGAGGCCACCCCGAACATGAGAATGGAAGTGACACAGGTGCCTGCTTCAAGCATCGGCAGAGGCTGTTTTGCCGTGAAAATCAGGCCGGCGAGAGCAATCAGCGTAGAAAGAGTGACGAGCGACTCATACATGTTTGACAGCGGCGGATGTCCGGCGCCATGCCAGCGCATGCCGAGAGCGGCAAGAGCGGCCAGAACACCTGCCCATGCCACACCGCGCGACGGCTTGTAGAGCCTTGCACGGTTCAAGCTGATATTGGCACTGAAACCGACAAAAGCGAGCACATAGCAGACAATTGAGAAAATGAATACGGGTGTTTCAATCATGTTGCGGCAGATTCCTTTTCGTGGGCTGTCAGCTGACTGTCGAGCTGCGCCAGGTCGTCGGCAAAGATCCTGGGCGGGCGATTACCGCTGACCGCTATGTAACCGGTGCCATCTGGATAAACCAGCAGCCAGCATTCGCGATAGGTTACATAAAAGCTCATGATCATGCCGAGCGTAAAAAGCAGGCAACCCAGCCAGACCACAGGTTTACCAGGGTCGTGCGCCATCTGCATGCCACTTTCATATTCTGCGTCGGCATCGACAAAGGTAAAGCGAAACGGCATGCTGGTAACATGGCCCGCCATCGACATGCGATCTTCAGGAAAAGCCCAGGCGCGACCGGCAACATTGCCGCCTTCGTCGTAAGCAACGATCATCGCAGCCGGGTTGTTAAGCTCATGCGACACGCTGACAAAACGTTCGTTGATAATACGAAAATCAGGCATGAAATCGACCATAACCAGCTCAAATGGTGCCCATGCCGGCTTCACCGGCTCTTTAAGGCTCAGCTGCAAAGTTACCGGAAACACCTTCGGGTCAGCGCCAATTTCGGCAGCCGCCGAAGCATCGCCGACGAAATCAACCTGCACTGTCACCTTACGATAAAATTTGTTCCAGCTCGACTGGTAAAAGGTGTAGTCACCGTAGCTGACCGGCTGATTTACCATTACCAGTACCTGGTCGCTTACCTGCGTGCCTTCGATAAAATTGATGCGTGAATTCCAGCTCTTCACACCGGTATTCTGGCCATCAGGAGACTGATAGTTTTCGACCCACAGCTCATTGAATCTGATTCGAAAAGCCGGACTGGCCAGGCCTTCCTTATATTTTTCATGCAAAGCTTCAATCTGTTCACGCATGGTGTTAAGACGGGAGTCTTCCGGTGAGAATGCTCTGATATTACGGGCGATGCGGGCAATCTTGTCTGCATCGCGCGCGGCACGCACTGATTCGAGAGGCGGCACGGGCACCAGATCGCCCTTAGAGCCCCTGATCACGGTTTCGACGCCAAGATAGCCTCCAATCAGTCCGCCGGCCAATATCAGCAGCAGACCGATGTGAATGAACATGCCACCAAGCAGCGAAGCTCTACCCGAGGCTCTGAGTGCGATGAGTACGCCGTTTTCGTCTGTTCTGGCGTTGTCGAAACTGCTCTGCCAGGACTCAACCAGGCTGCCTGATAATGGGCGCCCGGCCTCGTAAGCCCTGACTTCTTTTACCGTAGCACGGTCAAGCCGGGCTGACAGCCGGCGCCACGTGCTTTTCCAGCGTGTCATGATGCAGGCCAGAGTTGATATTGCCAGCAGCCAGAGGCATGACTGAAATGGTGCACTCCGATACATGTCATCGAATCCGAGCGACAGTATCCAGTGCCCGATAAAGGGGTAACGCTTCAGATAATCAACTGCGTCGAGATTCTGGGGCACCAGCGTGCCCAATGTTGCCAGCAGGGTGAGTATGGCAATCAGGATAACAGCGGACTTCAATGATACAAAAATTTTATGGATTGTTCGCATGGCACGTCGATTATAGGATAAATCGGTGCACAATGCAAGCGGCTGAGTCGATGTTCAGATTCTGCTGCGATCGTAATCGAGAAGAGCGACGGTGACGTCATCTCCCCAGGGCACAGTGCCCGCAAACTCTCTGACCTCTTTATATATTGCGGCAAAGAACTCTTCGTTGCTGGTTCGCCAGCCAAGCCTGCCGACAAGTCGCTCGAGGCGGTCATAGCCAAACTGCTGGTTTTCTTCGCTCATGGCTTCGACAACGCCGTCGCTGAACATGACAATTCGACAACGTTCAGGCAACTGCATTTCCAGAAATTTCAACGTCTTTTTGCGCGCGGCGCCAAGCGGGTAGCCGATCTGCCTGATCGCTTCGACCCGACCGTTTTCGTTGATCAGATAAGGGAAAGACTGTCCGGCGTTGCAACAGGTCAATTTGCCACTTTTGTCTATGTGACCGCCAAAACAGGTCATCATTTTGACACGACGCAGATGCCCGAGCATCAGATTGTTCATCATGGTGAAAATCTCATGCGGCATCTTTACGCCCTGATCGACAATTCCGGAAAAGGCTGCCCGGGCCATTGAAACAACCAGCGCGGCCGAGATCGAGTGCCCTGACACATCGCCCATAACGAACACCATTTCGCCCTCTGCCGGCACAAAGGCGTCGTAATAGTCGCCACCGACGTCATCTGCCGGAACTGTCCGGCCAGCAAACCTGGCAGCGCCCGAACAGATGTCAGCGCCCGGCAGAATGCAGGTCTGAACGAAATGAGCAACTTCGAGCTCCTTCATGCCTTCCAGCGCACTGTTAAAAGTCTCGCCCAGCTGCTGCCACTCGTCAGAGGTTTCAATGACAATACGGTGAGAATGCTCATGTGTTTCCATCGCGCGAACCCCGCCCATAACCTGCCGCGCCGGCCTGATAACGCCACGAAATAGCCTGACATAGACAAAAATCAGGGCGGCAATTACGATAAAGGCTGCCAACAGCAAACGATTTTCCAGATCCGACAGCTGCCGGTCAATTGCCGCGAGCGGCATGGCCGCAAAAAAAACGTAACCCTGCACCTTTTTGCCGACATAGGCACAGAGAAGATGAGGCTTTCCGTTGATACGAATTTCTTCAACGTGAACGTTACGGGGTGGTTGCATCATGCTGAACAGCCTCTGCATACGCATTCTCATATCAACAAAAGGAAAGCTTATGCTGAACACGCGTGACGAGACCGCCATGAATTCTACATCTTCAGGCCATTTGAACTTCTTACGAAACACCTTTTCAAAATAATTACGGGAAAAGTTGTAATTGCCGGAAAAAAGAATCAGGCAATATTTTGCCCGGCCATCAGTGTCTTTTATCAAATCTATGAAATTGATCGACTGGTTAACGTCAAAGCCGAGTTCAATGAAGTCGCCGAGGTTCTGTTGAATGCGCGAAACCGAGTTTTCGTCTTCTGATTCAAGAAATGACGACATGATCATTGACGAGACTTCTTCTCTGCC
>CAZMWO010000217.1:0-6206 GCA_964569565.1 uncultured bacterium
GGTGCAGCGGCAGAGATTGCCGTCGAGTGCGTCTTTGACATCGTCGGCGGTCGGGTTCGGGTTATGGTCGAGCAATGACTTGGCGGCGATCAGCGCGCCGGGGTTGCAGTAACCGCACTGGGTTGAACCTGAAGCGACAAAAGCCTGCTGCAGCACATGCGGATTTTCGGGGTTACCCATGCCTTCGACAGTGAGAATCTCACTGCCTTCAGCCATGCCGGCAGGAAGAATGCATGAATTGCGCGGTCGGCCATCGATCATGACGGCGCAGGCGCCGCAGCTGCCTTCGCCGCAGCCGATCTTAACGCCCTTGTAGCCGGCCTTGCGCAGAGCTTCGGCCAGCGTGGTATTCGGTTTTGCTTCAAGGCTGACGGCCTTGCCATTGATTGTGGTATTGATTTTCACAGGCTGTCTCCTTATTTTTTCGCCTTGTCAAAGGCTTCCTGCAGGCCGCGGCGAACCATGACCCCGAGAACTTCCTTGCGGTAGTCACTGCTGGCGCGATAATCGCGGCGAACCGTCAGACCGGCGGTGGCTTTTTTAGCCGCTTCAGTAAAGAGTTCGGCACTGCCTTTCTTGCCGAGCAGAGCGTTTTCGACTTCATGGCAGCGGGTGGGCACAGCGGTGATAGCATTTACGGCGACACGGGCCGATTCGATGACTCCGCCCTTCTGAGTCAGCCTGATGGCAAGGCTGATCATGGCGTAGTCATTCGAAGTTTTGGCAAACTTGGCGAAATGCACGCCGGTGCCTTTGCCGTATATCGGCACCATGATTTCAGATATGATTTCTGCTTCAGCCAGAAACTTGTCGGCGCGGTTATCGATCAGTCGCTGCACCGGAACGGTGCGTTTGGGCTTGCCTTTGCGGCAGACTACTTCGGCGTCGAGCGCCATGTAGACCGGCGGCAGATCAGACCAGGGAAAAAGACCGGCCAGATTACCGGCAGCAGTTATCGAATTGCGCAAAAGCGTCGAGCCGATCTTTCCGGCAGCTGTCTTGAGCAGCTCGCCAGACGGGCCCTTCAAATCTTTGCTTTTATAAATATCCTGAACCGGGGTGGCGGCGCCGATGTGAATGTAGGCCGAATCCTGCCTGATGTAGCAGAGCTCTTTGACCTTCGACAGGTCGACCAGCGCCTCGATATTGTTGTCGCTGCGCAGAACTTCCGAGGTTCCGCCGGCGATCAGGGCTGTTTTGTGTTCCTTGTTGCCAAGGTGAATACAGGCTTCCTCGATGGTTTTCGGGTAATAAAACCGGGTGAGCTTTTTGAGCATTCTCGCCCTCCTTTTCCTTGTGTTGCGGGTGTAATTATTCAACTCAGCTTAGAATTATACTGACACCCCGACCAATATGCCAGTACAGACTGAAAAAATCAGTAAAAAAATCACCAGGCCTGAACTGCAAAACGGGCCGGAAACTGCTCTACAGCTACATAAACGAACATTGAGCTCTGTTGCGAGGCCTGATGGCCGAAGCTTTTGTATGAATTACGGGAATCTGCCATTCTGTTCAATTGGTTATTGGAATAATACTGCGAATGATGCTAACATTGTCTGTCCGCCTGCGAGCTGAAAGAATAGCGGGCAAGGAGTCACAATGCTATATACCATCGTGTTTTTCGCGGTGCTGTTACTTGTCTCGGCGATGTTTTCAGGCACCGAAAGTGCTTTTACATCGGTTAATGAAGTCAGCATGTCACACTACGGAAAAAAGGGCACGCGGCAGCGCATTGTCGTCGATATGCTCAAGAATAAGGGATCGGTGATTGCCGCCATTCTTGTCGGCAACAATATCGTAAACACGGTTCTGTCGGTTTATGCCGGTGCCGTTTTTGACCAGGTACTCGTTGACAGTGGCATTATGTCTGAAAATCTGGCACCGGTTCTTGCTTCGGTGGTAACCATCATTTTTCTGTTGATATTCGGTGAGGTCATTCCCAAGCAGATCGGCGTTGCTTTCGCGCGCCCCTGGACACTGGCCGTTGCTTACCCGCTCAAGTTCATCGTGGTAATGGTAAAGCCGGTCACCGCTGCTATGAACGTGCTCAGTCGAGGTCTTCTGGCCCTCATCAGGCCGGCCGGCGCGCCAGATGATGCGCCTTCGATTCAGGAACTGCTCGTTCTCGCCAAACACAGCGAGAGAGCCGGTCATATCGATTCTATTGAGCGTGGTCTTATGTCTAAATCAAGCAAATTTAACGATCTTCAGGTTTGCGAAGTCATGGTTCCGCGCAGTAACGTCAAGGGAATTCCGGTCGATGCAGGCTTCGAAGAAGTTCTCGCAGCATTCAAGTCTGATATGTATACACGGGTGCCGGTTTATGACAAGAGCGTCGACGTAATTATCGGAGTCCTCAATTTCAAGGAACTGCTTAAACTCGAGCGCGATAACCTGGAGCGCTTCAATCTGCATGAACTGATGATGCAGCCGCTTTTTGTGCCGGAAAACGTGGCGATTGGAGAACTGCTCGAGCGCATGAAGCAGACAAGAAAACACATGGCTGTTGTGGTCGATGAATTCGGGTCAACCTCAGGTATCGTGACTTTCGAAGATATCGTGGAACGTGTATTTGGCTTGATCAGCGATGAGTATGATGTTGAATCGCCGACTTTTCTGCGCAGCCATGAAAATGGCGAGCATGAGGTGGTCGGCAACATTTCGTTGCAGGAACTCAGTTCGGCTCTCGCCATCGAGTTTTCAGATGAAGACCGGCATCAGGCTAATACCCTCAATGGCCTTTTGACCTATGTAAAGGGTGATTTTCTGCGCGAAAAAGACATAATCGTGCATGGCAACCATCTTTTTGTCATCAAAGGCATGGAGGGGCATGTTGCCTCACGTATTCTGATTCGAAAAAAAACGCCAGAAAAGAGCCCGGCCCGCTAAGCTCAGGGGGGCGTCGCTCGGAACTGCGAAACCTACCATGTATCTTTGTTGGGTTTTTGATAACCGTGGCGCTTTTGTCGCCAGATTGCGGCGTTTCTGTCGCACGTACACGAAGAGTATCCGGTGCTGGTGCAATGTTAAAGCCCCTTTATTCTCTGGCATGGCAGTTGCTGATTACGTTATCACCATTATTTTTATTATTTATCATTATTCTGGAGGGGTTTTATGATTATCGAAAAGCGCAGAGACGGGTTTACGCTTCTTGAGTTCATAATTGTGGTCATGATCGTTGGCGTTCTTGCCGCCATGGCGGTACCTAACTTCAGAAAGGCGCGTATGCAGGCGCGTCGCCCCACTCTCGGATTTGCAGTGGGAGGCGCCATGGACGCACTCAATTTTCGCGAAAACATCGAACAGGGCTATCTGCCACTTCCCAGCGCTATTACGACCGAGGGCATATATAATGAATACTATTTCGATACCGGCATGAAAGAAGAGGAAGAAGCCAACCAGCTTTTTTACCCGACCTATACTGCTGCGGTATCGCGTAATCCCATCACCGGTGAACTCGAAAACTATATTTCGGTCGGACTTAATTCCAATCTCGAAGTGACTGAATTTAAGCGCCGCAAACTCAACCTGGTTGTGGTTCTCGATATCTCCGGTTCGATGAGCTCGCAATTCAACCAGTATTATTACGGCGGGCAGGCGCCAAAATCAGGGGTGAACAGGAGTGCTGACAACAGTCGCAGTATGCTCGAAATCGCCGGTCAGAACATCATCAATATGCTCGAGCACCTCAATGCAGATGACAATTTTGCTCTGGTTCTCTTTGACAACATGGCCGAAACGCCATTTCCCCTCAATAAAGTCGATGAAAATTACAAGGCCCGGCTGCGAGCTTTCATTCAGGAACTGAGGCCGCGTGGCAGCACTGATATGGAAAGTGGCATAAGAGAAGGAATCCAGCAGTATGTTGATTTTAAGAACAAAACAATGGGCGATTACGAGAATCGCATAATCTTTCTTACCGATGCCATGCCGAACCAGGGCTCAACCAGAAGCGATGATCTCATGAGCCTTGCCGCCGGTGCTGCGAAAAATCGCATTCACACCACCTTCATCGGTATCGGCCTTGCTTTTAACAGCGACCTGATAAATCGTATCGCTACGATCAGCGGCGCCAACTACTTTTCTGTTCAGTCATCCGAAGAATTCAGAGAGCGCCTCGACGAAAACTTCAACTACATGGTCTGCCCGCTGGTTTATAACCTGAGTCTCAGGCTTGAATCGAACGGCTATCAGATCGAAAAAGTTTACGGCTCACCCATGTCGGACGCGGCAACCGGTGAGCTGATGAAGGTCAGCTGCCTGTTTCCGTCACCGACCAACGAAGAAGGCGAAACCCGCGGTGGGCTTATTCTGTTGCGTCTTAAAAAGACCGGGCACGTCGGCGATCTCAAGCTGGTCGTCAATTACGAAATGAACGACGGCTATCCATGCAAAGCCGAAAGCCAGGTCGCCTTCGAAGGCGCCGAAGCCGAGTATTACGAAAACAGCGGCATTCGCAAAGGCATTCTGCTCGCGCGTTATGCTGAGCTGATGCAGGGCTGGATCAGCAGCGAGCGCCGGGCCGGCGGCGAAATGTATTTACGCCACCGCGAAGTCTGGGAAAACGAGTCGGTAAAACTTGTCGCTTCGACTGAAAACCGCAAACTGCTGCAGACTTTCAAAAGCCACATGATCTCTGAAATTCAGCAGATCAACGACCTGACCCTCAACCGTGAGATAACCCTGATCGACAGAATTCTCGGCAACTCCGGCCATATCGCACAGTTCAAGGAAGAATACGAAAGGTCACAGGGCAGCATGTAGTCTGAATTTTCAGATAATTTCCAGCAGGGTTGCGGCCGCATTGACCGTGACCCTGCTTTTATTTTCCAATCATTCAAGACGAATTGCTTCGATCATCAAGATTGCGAAAAAGAACCTGCTTTCAAACCTCACAGCAGAACTGGAGACTGCTCTAAAAACTGAAAATTATCGTAACGGATTTCTGGCATATTGCCGATCTGATGTGCAAATCTGTTCACAAGCAGACCGTCTTTTCTGGAGAAGATATGAAGAAGGGGAATGCTCTGTTCTTTGGTGGTGCCTTTGCCGGCATAATTTGTATTATGACGCTTTTCGACATTGCACGCCTCGATGCAGATTACTTGAATATGCCATCTTCTTGCGCAAAATCAGAATACCAGATTGCTCACGATCTAGGTTTTTTGCCGCCAGCGGCATTTAAAAGCCGAAACCGGAATAAGGCAGTTGGCAGAGGGCATTTCGATCAGGCTCTTGATAAAATTATGCATCTGCTGGGAGTATCGAATGAGAACAAGAGTAGAATCGCATGGCAGACTGAAGCCAATCTACAGTTAACTCGTTCCGGGGCGGTTCGTAGAATGCTGCACGCACTCGATCTCCTGGAAGCCTACGGCTACATAAGACTGCCGGCATGTTCAACTGGCGTTGCCAATTTCACTGACCTCACAGTCCATTCCGGGTATAGGCGGGCTTTGCAATATTTGACCGTCCGTGGTGTAGTCAAAGGGTGTGCTGATGGCAGATTACATTCAGACAAACAGCTGACCAATCGTGATTGTGTGGCCTTTCTTGTGCGCTTTTACAAAGCGCTGGATGTCGATATGAAACAGCACATTCTTCGGTCTGAGCGCATAAACGCAAAGCCAAAAGGTGGAGCAATTTATCATAAAACCGCTTCTTACCGGCGTTTGATGAGTGATCACAAGTTTGATCCGAGCCGGGAAGTAGACGTTCAGGAATTCGCTGCTAAAATTAGAAAAAAGCAGAAACGAATCAGAGAGATTCTTTCACGGCATGAATCGACGGTCAGTGCTGGAAGCGAAGTCACCAGGAAGGAAATCAAAGTGACAAGTCTGTCGCCAAACCAGGCTGTTGCCAGAATCAAATCTGAAAAAATAGCAGAAAAAAACAGGGTGGCGTCTACTGTGAGCCCATCCAGCCGGTTCCCTTATCTGCTACGCAAGCTCGAAGAAACCAGAAATCTTACCAAAGGTTCTGAGAGCGATTTACTATAGCTGTTGGCCGAAACCCTTTAAAAGCCTGCTTTCGGCAAGTGCAGGTGAAACCCTGAAGAATCAGTAAAGTTAAATGCTGCGCGCTTTGACTTTGCTTGTGAGTATGGGTGATAATAGGGCTATAGCAATCAAATTACGGGAGACACTGTAATGAAAAAATATACATATGCGCTGCTGGCGCTGCTGCTGGTTATTATGGCCGGTCTG
>CAZMWO010000218.1:0-5767 GCA_964569565.1 uncultured bacterium
AGTCAACCTGCACCTTGCAGTTATCAGGACTGACCGACTATCTCGGGCAAAGCATACCTGTATATCAACACCCTTTCATGACCGGCGGCCGGCAGGGCATCAATGTCTTCAGCGACAACAGTTTCGCTCAGCTCATCGCAACCAATCAGGTCGATATTCCGGTGGTGTTCGTCGAGGTGGCCGCTTCTGGCACCCTCAATCTCACAGGTCGCACCTTTGACCTTCTGGCCCGCACCGGCACCCGTGCCACATCGACCGTAAAACTGCAGCTCGAGGCCTATAACCCTGAGAGCGGCCGTTTCCGTTGCAGCCTTGAATTTGAGCCGGGCAAGGCAGTTCCACAGTATCCGCTGGCGCTGCTGCCTGGTGAATGGCTTGAGATGAGCTCTCCCATACTTACTGACGATGTAAAGTTGATTTATTACAAGCATTCAGGCTCAGCTTCGCCGGTAAACATTCTCGGAATAAGACTCTATTCAGAAAAGCACTTCGCCCAGCGGGTTACCGATACCATCGCCAACCCCAGTCTGTTTATCGAAATCGAAGCTGAAGACCTCAACTGGTTCACCACTGACACCACCAGAATCAAAATCTATTCCGAAGCTGATCAGGCTGGCATGCTTCTCGACCTGATCGAAAACGGCACCCACTCCTCGCTGTTCCGCAATTTTGTCAGGCTCAGCCGCGATAACAGCGATGCAACCATCAACAATCTCAAAGTTTTGCCGGCACAGCGGATTTATATCGAGTCGGTTACCGACCCGGCCGTAAAAACATCAATTCTGTATCTGCCCGTAAATACCATAAAAATGATGTCGGTTTATCCAAGCCCGGCCCGGGGCAGCAAGGTAAGTTTCAGATTTTATCTTAATTTCCCGACTTATGTTGATCTCAAGATTTATGATACTGCCGGACACGAGATTTATTCGACCGGGATACGCGGCGTCGAAGGCGAAAACGTGTATGAATGGCGTCTGCCACGCAAGATGGCTAACGGCACCTATTTTTACGCAGTAAGAATTGACAACGAAAGCGGATTCCCCGATGCCAAACGCAGGGTACGCGGCAAATTTGCGATTTTGCGCTGATTCTGCTATCATCTTTTCCATAAAAACTTGTCTTAAGGAGAGTCACTATGAAGGGTGGATTCAACATGCAGAGCCTGATGAAGCAGGCTCAGAAAATGCAGGAAAAAATGCAGAAGGCCCAGGAAGAAATGAAGGATAAAACCGTCGAAGCCACCGTTGGCGGCGGTATTATCAAGGTCGTCTTCAACGGCGCCCAGGAAATGCTGAGCATCGAAATCAAAAAAGATGCCGTTGATCCTGATGACGTCGAAACCCTGCAGGATCTCGTTCTTTCTGCCGTAAACGCCGGACTGACCAAATCGAAAGAAATGGCTCAGGAAGAAATGGGCTCAATCACCGGCGGAATGAATATTCCCGGGATGTTCTAAGAATAACAGTTCAAGCAATACTAAGCTGTTAAAGACGCGAAAAAGTCACTGCGGCTTTTTCGCGTTCTGGCTTTAGAAGCGTCTTACAGAGCAGCCTATTTTACCTTGTTGATGAAGCAGCTGCCGTAATTCTGGTTCTGGCGATAGCCCTTGAGACCGCGCGAACCCTGTCTTATCCGGCCGATTTCGGTTTTGATCTCGTCTTTGAGACCGGCAATATGCTTTTCGACCGCCTTATCGCTGTCGACCAGCTCTTTAAGT
Source organism: uncultured bacterium (assembly GCA_964569565.1). GTDB lineage: Bacteria > Muiribacteriota > Ozemobacteria > Ozemobacterales > Ozemobacteraceae > Rifleibacterium. The sequence goes on from CAZMWO010000218.1 coordinate 1,718, forward strand.
GCTCTGCGAACCAGATTACAATGATCTTCAAGATGTGGAGCCAGCACAGATATGGTGCGAACGGCTTCGGCGACGCTGTTACAGCTGAACTGGTGACCGGGAAAATTGTGTTCCATGGCGGCGACCAGTTCCTGAGTCAATACACTCAGGTCTTCCATTACAAGGTCACGCTGCTCGATCAGGTTTTTGAAGGCCTCTATGCTGCCGCCCTGCTCGATAAATTTCTGATTGGCAAGACTGAGCCGCTGATAGGCCTCTGTCAAAGCCGCAATCCTGCCTGCCATAGCCATTTTGTATTATTCCTTTTTTTCTGTTGTTTTTACTTTGCCAAGTATTTTGTCAAGATGGTCAAAAAGCGACTGCGAAAACAGAATGGTTTCTTTGTGTTCGGCAAATACCGCATGACCGCCACGATCTACGCCATTGAAGGTCTCGACGATCGACACACCTGTCCAGCCAAGTTTTTGCACTGCGATGATGAACTCCATGGGCCAGAAAAACCCGCGAAAGCTCTCAGGACTGCGTGGCATGCTGCGATCGCCAACCATCAGAAAGATTGGAAAATCTTTTTCTTCATATGCACCGAAGAACCAGTTCGATTGATCCCAGGCCAGAAACGAATCTTTTTTGTTGATCGAAAAACTGCGTTTGGCCCGTTCGGTAAAGTTGATCTGGCCAACGATAATGTCTTTGCCTTCTGCTGTCGCAAGTTTCTGCTCGATCGTATTGATGGTGAAAGGCAGACCACGCTTTTCAAAAGCAATTGTCTCGAGCTTGAAAATTGAATTGAATTTGTCGATGACCAGCGGCTGGCTCTTGAACCCTAGTGCCATCTTGATCTGCACTTCGAGTCTGGCGTAGTCATCCTGCAATGTCTGGCAGAGGATATTAAGATTGTCGATTTTTTCGGTATCAGGAGACATCTTGCTCTTTTCGATCTTGAGCTTCTGCCGGGTATCGATCAGTTCAGCGCGCTGCCGCTTGAGAATCGCCTGTTCCTCGCTTAAAGTGCGTTTTTTGAAACTTCTGCGGGCAATATCGACACCACGTATTTCGCCGGCAATTGAACTTATACCGAGGCCGGCCTTACCCTGACGGGTAACTTCGAGCAGGCGCTCAAGTTCGCCCTGCACCATTTCCGCGGTAGGGTAACGCTGCGTCGGATCTTTTGCCAGCAGCTTGAGCACTATCTGCTCGAGCTTCTGCGGAATCGCCGGGTTCAACTGGCGCGGCGGCGGAAAATTCCACTTGGTCTGCTCGATGAAAACCTGCATGGCGCGCTTGCCTTTGAACGGCAGATGGCCAGTCAGTTTTTCATACATGACGACGCCATAAGAGAAAAGGTCTGACAGAAAGTCGACCGGCTTATTGGTGAGCTGCTCGGGACTGGCATAGGCAACGGTAAACATGCCATCGGCACTGAGATTGAGATCGTCGTCTTTCTCAGAATACTTGGCAATGCCAAAGTCGATCAGGCATGGCTTGTATTCACTGCCGCGCAGAATGATATTCTGCGGTTTGATATCACGATGCACCAGACACTTTTTGTGAACATACCCGAGGGCTTCGAAGCAACCGATGAATACCGTAAGATACTCTTCCATGCTCGGAATAGCCTGCTTGACGCCGAGCGTCGTCATCGAATTGCCCAGAGGAAAACTGTCGAGCGACAAACCCTTGACGTAATCCATGACCAGGTAATGAAAATCAGCCTCGCATCCCTGTGCCACAAAATTGACGATATTCGGATGCCGCAGATTTTTGAGAATTTCGCCTTCCTGCTTGAACTGGCCAAGCACGGTCGGCACCTTTGCGACTTCCGGGTCGAGAAGTTTTATGGCCACCAGCTTATCAGTGTCAAGCTGGTAGCCAATGTATACAGAGCCCATTCCACCACAACCGATAAGATCGAGAAGGTGGTAATTCGTTAATTCTGGAGGATTAACGATTGGCATAAATGCCTTTCAGGATCGATTTATTTGCCCTGCGTAGAAAGGTAGTCTATGCGCTCCTGCGCGTTCTTGGCGATTTTGGAGTTCGGCTTGAGCCTTAAGACTTCATTCCATTCTTTTTTGGCCTCGGCCATCATGCTTTTCTTAAAATAGCTGTTGGCCAGGTAATAATGCTGATTTTCGTTGTCGGGCTTTATCGACAGAGCTCTGCGATAAGTTTCGATCGCCTTGTCGATGTTGTTGTTGCTGTAATACATGAATGCAAGCCAGTCAAGCAGGTCAACGTTGTTCGGGTCACCCTCGAGCAGTTTTTCGACTTCGTTAATGCCTTCACCGGTTCCGGCAGTGTATTTGGTCAACAGCTCTTCTTCTTCAGCCTTCATGTCATTCTGAAGATCAGAACCGGAAAGAACCTGTTTAAAACGCTTGTGGGTAAGGTTTTCCTTCTTTTCTTCGACCGCTGGTTCAGCCTTTGTTTCTTCCTTGCCCTTGTCTTTGCCGCTCAGCAGGAAGATGACAACGCCTATCAGAACGACTATCCCAATTATAATTGCTATGAGCATCCCGTCCATTAGAAGTGACCTCCAGATTTCACTGTTCTATATATACTTCAAAAATAGAATATTTACCATAGTTTTGTTAAACTCCACCGGCATATACCTTGTTAAAGAATTGATTAATCAATCTTTCAAAAGAATAGCGGGCGGGAAAAACCAGCGGAAGCTGGTCAAATGCGAATACGACTGCCGTCGAGTTATCTTTGCCGCCGGCCCGATTAGCCGCTTCAACCAGTTTTACAGCTGCATTTTCGGGCTGGTTACCTGTCAGAATCTCTTTGATCATGACGTCTTCGATCATACCGGTTACGCCATCAGAGCACATCATGAATACGTCATTCACCTGTATGTCTGTTTCAAAAATATCAGGAACGACAAACTGACGGCTCCCCATTACGCGGCTCAGAATATGCCTTGTCGGATGAACCCTGGCCTGCTCAGGGGTCAGCTTGCCCAACCGCACCTGCTCGGCCACCAGCGAATGGTCGTTGGTCAGCTGAGTCAGGCTGTCGCCGCGCAGCCGATAGAGGCGAGAATCACCAATATGGCCGATCAGAGCTCTGCCTCCCCACGCGATCAGCATGGTAAGAGTGTTACCCATGCCGGACGTCTCGGGATGTTCCTGTGAATAGCCCCAGACCGCTGAATTGGTCTGAGAAAACATTTCCTCAAGCATCTGCACATTCAAGGAACTGCCGCCGGCACTGCTGCTGAACGACTCGGCAATCGTCTTCATAGCGATTGACGAGGCAACTTCGCCGGCATTCTGGCCACCCATACCATCGGCAACGGCGAACAGACAGGCCTGTCGCCTTATGGCAGGCCCGCTCCATGGCGGAATGACCAGGCAGGCGTCCTCGTTGTTTCTCCTGACCATTCCAAGGTGTGTATAGCTTGATATGCGCAAATTTATTACTTCTTAAACAGTTTCACACATTAACGAATAAGTATATTTTGGCTTGCACAAATGTCAAGAAATTAGCGGACATAAAAAAAGAGCCACCCTGACGGGCGGCTCTTCTATCTTCAGAAATTATTTCTTCTTCTTGGCAACGGTGCCGTTTACCATGTCTTTAAGCTCTTTGCCGGCGATGAACTTGGCAACTTTTTTGGCTGCGATCTTGATGGGCTTCTTGGTCTGGGGGTTAACGCCCTTGCGAGCTTCGCGCTTTACGGTTGCAAAAGAACCGAAACCGATGAGCTGCACTTTATCACCCTTTACAAGAGTTTCTTCTACAGCGCTAACAAATGCGTTTACGGCAACCTCAGCATCTTTCTTGGTAAAGCCGGTTTTCTCTGCTACGCGGGCAACTAATTCTGCTTTGTTCACGAATCTTACCTCCTTAAATGAATTATTATAAATTCTATCTCTTCATTTTACTTCACGGGACATTCACTGTTAGCGCTCCCGCCTTTTTGCTTGCTCCCAAAGCTTGTCCTTCTCCGAGAGAGTCATCGATTCCATACGACGGCCTTCCGCACGGGCTGCCTCTTCAATGAAGCTAAACCTCTGTATGAATCTCTGCGAAGTAAAATTCAAA
>CAZMWO010000218.1:5777-6170 GCA_964569565.1 uncultured bacterium
TAGCAACGTTAACCACTGCGAAAAGCAGGTCTCCTAACTCGTCGCGTATCCCCCTAAAGTCTCCTTTCCGGTAAGCTTCCATGAGCTCCCCGGTCTCCTCTACCACCTTTTCAAAAGCAGGTTCGACATTATCCCAGTCGAATCCCACTCCTGCAGCCTTTGACTGAACCTTCATGCTCTTGCGCAATGCGGGCAGGAATTTGGGAATCTCTGTCATGGATTCCGTCAAAGTACCTTGCTTCTCTTGCTTTTTCATATTTTCCCATTTTTCAAGGGCTGTGTCAATACTTTCCGCCCTAATATTTGAAAAAACATGGGGGTGGCGCCGAATCATTTTATCACATTCTCTATTGGCGATGGACGCTAAATCGAATCTTCCTTCCTCCCGTCCTA
>CAZMWO010000219.1:0-1980 GCA_964569565.1 uncultured bacterium
AACGCGTCGATCGCCTGCGAAAAGCGGTTGGCCCGCATGAATCGTTGTGAAAGCACAGACGCAGCAATAGCCATTTGTTACTCCTCCTTGAGTAAGTTGGGCACATCCGTATGTTTAAAAAAAACACTTCCCCTTATCTATATCGGCACGCCCCCCCTATAAAGTTTAGTCTTTTCGTGAAAATGTATAATTTTTGCACAGTCAGGTGCGTTATCGCCGAGTTGTGTTAGAATGGCGAAAATTTGAATTCTGGCGGGTTGGATGAGCAAACCGAGCGTTGGTCGCAGCAATTTTGGCGGGTCAGACTGGCTTTTGCCGCTGGTTCTACTGCCTCTCTATTTTGCTGTCTCGGGAAAATTCGGGCAGAAGTTCGCTGCTGCCGCTGGCTTGAGCATTGCAACCGGTGTTGCCTGCTGGTTCGTCGCTCTGCTGCAGCAACCGGCTGGCACAGATGTGAAGGCTGCTGACATACCATTCTGCTGGTCGCTGTTTCTGCTTTTCCCGATGTTCTGCCCGCTGGGCCTGCCTTTGTGGATAATACCTCCGCTTCTCGTTCTTGCTTATCTTATCAGTATTACCAGTTTTGGCGGCTTTTGCCGGCATTTTTTCAATCCGGTCGCGGTTGCTGTCGTTCTGATGCTGGCTGGCTATGGCTATACCGCCAGCTTGAGCGCGTCAAAACCTATATTGCCAGAAGGTGCCGGCTACCGGGCCTGGAGCGCCGGTGTGCCGCCGGCCCGACCGCTATGGTTCTACTATGCAGCAATTGCGCCAGAAAAACTTCTTTCTGTCTCTATGTCGGCCGATCTTCCTGCCATGCCGGGCAGCGCCTACACCTTGCCGCTTCTTGTGCTAACGATGATTCTGGCACTTGTGTTCGGTCGCGGTCGCGCCTGGTTCATTACGCTGCTGCTGACTGTGCCAGGGTTTACAGCTATTGCCGCCAACAGCGGTATGTTATCGTTTTCTCCGTTACACCCTTTGTTGCTGGGTCTCGGGCCTGCGCTCATGCTGGCCGCAGTCGTCGATTACCATTCGCTGCCTGCACGCAACTCTGAACAGATAGTCTACGGGCTGGTTTTTTCGGCTCTTCTGCTGGTTTTCAGTGTCGGGTCGGTAAACCCGCTGGCGCCGGTTTATGCACTTCTGCTGATGCAGGTGCTTTCGCCGCTGCTCTGCGACCTGCTGCTGCGGCAGAAAGGCGGTGCCCGATGACCGCCCGCCAAACATCTTTCTTTATTGAGATCAGATTTATGCTGGGCCTGGCGACAGTCTGCGCCGTGCTGCTGCTGATAACCCGCGCCGGTATCGGCAGCCGTGCCGATCAAAGTTTTGACGCAATCAGAGCCGCCGCCGGAATATGTCAGTTCGAGCTGCCACAGGAACCAGCAGAAGCCATCAAAGAATTCGAACGCCAGTTCATTTTGCGTAGTCGTGGGCGAATTCAGTTCTGGCAGAGCCGAAGCCGCTCTGATCTTTGGCTTTGCCAGGCGCGTGGCGCCGGTATGTGGGCCGAAATTGCGTTGCTGTTCGCTTACGATCGCACCCATCGTCGCATTGTCGGCATGCGCGTGCTCGAACAGAACGAAACCGCCGGGCTTGGTGACCGCATTACCGAAGAAGACTTTTACAGCCAGTTCGACGAACTAGAAGCAGCGAACGGAATCGAAATGAAGGCGATAAGAATAAATGGCAATCAATTCGACGCAATTTCGGGCGCGACGATAACCTCACGTGCCGTCGAAACTCTTATCAATAAGGCATTGCGCCAGCTTGCCGAAATTCCGGCCGAAATGGCAGACAGCCGCGGGGTGCGCCCATGAAGTATCTACGCATCCTCTGGGAAGGCCTGATCCCGAATAACCCGGTTTTTATTCTGGCATTGGGCCTGTGCTCTACTCTGGCAGTAACCCTCAAGGTCGAGAACGCCTTCTTTATGGCGGTAATGGTCGGCGTGACTACTATCGCCAGTTCGGTGGT
>CAZMWO010000219.1:1990-5574 GCA_964569565.1 uncultured bacterium
CCGCTGTGCGTTACCACATTCCGTTCCGCTTCCGCCTCCTGTCATATATGCTGATCATCGTTACTGTTGTTATCGCAATAGAACAGTCTCTGCGCGCGCTGTTTCCTGAGGTGGCGAGGGCACTTGGTCCCTATGTCGGGCTGATTGTAACCAACTGCGTGGTAATGGGCCGCCTCGAAGCTTTTGCCGCGTCGCATCGGCCGATCGAAGCCTTCTTCGATGCGCTCGGCGTCGCTCTTGGTTATGCCGCTGTGCTGCTGTCGATCGCCTCGATTCGCGAGTTTCTCGGCAACGGCACTCTCTGGGGTCTCAGCGTGACTCCTGATTTTTATATTCCCTGTCGCGTTTTCAATTCTCCGCCTGGCGCTTTTATCGTCTTTGCGGCGCTGCTGGTGCTTGTGAACTGGCTCAGAGCAATAACCAGGAGGCAAAGCTGATGGAAACCCTGCAATACCCTCTGCTTGCCCTGCTGTTCAGCGCCGTTATCAGCGAAAATGTCGCGCTGTACTATTTTCTGGGTACCTGCCCGCTCATCTCGATATCTTCAGATCTCAGGGCATCTTTCAACATGGGAGTTGCGGTCAGCGCGGTCATGCTGATCACCACAGCAGCAAACTGGGCGGTCTACCATCTGCTTCTGCAGCCTCTCGCGCTCGAATACCTGCAGTTACTGTTTTTCGTGTCGATTATCGCAGCGACGGTGCAGATGCTCGAGCTCTTTCTCGACCGCTTTTTTCCGAGTATGTACGAAATGTTTGGCATTTTTCTGCCACTTATAACTGTTAATTGCGCGATTCTCGGCGTTGCGCTGTTTGCCGTTCTCCGCGAATATTCGCTTGTGCAGACTCTTGTTTTCGCAGCCGGCAGCGGCATGGGCTGGTGCCTGGTGATCTGCATCATCGCTTCACTGCGTCGCCGTATCGACTTCGCCGCCGTGCCGCCACACCTCGGTAAGACAGGCATCACCATGCTGGTGGCTGCTGTCATCGCTCTGGCTTTTTCCGGGCTGGGCGAACTGATGAGCGGAGGCCTGTGATGCAGATTCTTCTTGTCATACTTATCGTGAATGCCTTCGTTCTGATTCTCTGTGCTCTGGTCGCGGTTTCTGGACATCTGCTGCGGCAGACCGGCGAGGCCGCTATGACGATCAATCAGCAGGAAGCCCGCAAAGTAGCCTGCGGTCAGGCATTACTGCCTGCGCTCGCCGAAGCCGGTATTTATCTGCCGGCGGCCTGCGGTGGCAAAGGAACCTGCGGCCGCTGCGAAGTTAAAGTTGCCAGTGGCGGCAGTTCGGTTACTCCGATGGAAACGATTCTGCTTGCGCCCGAGCAGCTTCAGGCACTGGCGCGCCTCGCCTGTCAGGTTAAGGTGCGTCAGAATATCGAGGTCGAGGTGCCGGCCGGGTTGCTGGCGGCAAAGCTCTTCTGCGCCCGCCTGACCGCTGCGCGCATGGTAGCAGAAGATATCAAAACGCTTGAATTCAGCATCGAAGGTGATGATGAGTTGAATTTCAGTCCGGGGCAATACGTGCAGGTCTATTACCAGATGCCCTGGGAAAAGGTCATGCGCGCTTATTCGATTTCATCACCGGCCAGCGCGAAAAAGACTTTTTCCCTCGATATTCAGAGGGTTTCTGGCGGCATCGTCAGCAGCTATCTGCATCAGCTGCAACCCGGCGATACAATCGAGGTCAGCGGCCCGTTTGGCGACATGTTTCTGCATGAAGACCACATTAAAGGCCCGATAATTCTGGTTGCCGGCGGAGTTGGTCTGGCGCCTCTGCGCTCAATGGTCGAAAAGTTGAGCGAAATCGGCTTTCCGCAGCCGGTATGGCTGTTTCACGGCGCCCGCAGTCGCAAAAATCTTTATTGCGAAGAATACTTTCGCGAGCTGGCGCGCCAACATGCCGCCTTCAGCTATCTGCCAGCGCTTTCCAACCCGATGCTTGAAGAAGGCTGGGTGGGCAGTCGCGGCATGATTCACGAACTGCTTGAAAAACATGAAATTGAGCCGGCTGCCGTAGCGACAGCCTTTGTCTGCGGCCCGGGTCCGATGATGCAGGCGGTTACAAAAGTACTTGTTGCCAAAGGCCTGCCCTCTGATAGAATACTGACTGATCCTTTCGATTTTGCGTGAGATTATGAGAATAAATACGTTATATCTGCTTAGAAGTGTTGTCAGCCTGTTTTTGCTGCTGGCATTGACGCTGGTGCTGCCGGCGCAGTCGATCACGACTACCACTGCGCAGACCTCAGATGAAACCGCGCGCTGTCTGGCCTGCCATGCGCCCCGGCAGATAAAACTCGTCGAAACCTGGGAAACCAGCTCGCACGCAAAAAATGGGGTGGGGTGCTACGAGTGTCACAAGGCCGATCCCAAAGATACGGCCGCAAAAAATGGTCACTTCAGCTTTTCCGTGCAGCTGCCGGTGTCTCCGCGCACCTGCGCTGAGTGCCACCCGGCCCAGTATGAATCATTTGCGCAGTCGCGTCATGCCGAAGCCTTTGAAACGATTCGCGATGTGCCGCTGCGCACGCAGTCGCCGGCGCTGTTCGAGCAAAGCTGCGCCATCTGCCACGGCAATGATTTACGCATGCAGCGCGGCAAGGCGCTCGACAATACCTGGCCCAATCATGGCATCGGTCGTATCAATACCGACGGCAGTCGCGGCAACTGTGCTGCCTGCCACGGCCATCACGACGACTCGATGGCGCGCGCCCGCAGTCCCGAAACCTGCGGCAAGTGTCATCATGGCGACGTTGGCCCGGCTTACGAATCCTGGAAAGCATCGCGCCACGGCAACGACTGGCACCTTACCGCCGCAGCGACCGATCTCAATAAGTCAGATTTTAAGCCGGTCAACGAAGATCTTAAGCGCCCCGACTGCTTTGTCTGCCATCTCGCACCTGCTAGCGGAATCGCCTCGGCAACCCATAACCCGGGCGAACGCCTGTCATGGCATCTTGCCACCATTCACAGCGAACATCGCGAAGACTGGGGCGACAAGCGTCTCGCCATGCAGCAGAGCTGCCGGAACTGCCATGCCAGCACCCAGATCGACATGTTCTACCGGCGCTTCGACGCCAGCGTTCTCGAGTTCAACCGTCTTGCTTCCGAAGCCGCTTCCCTGACCGGCGACAACAAAATGAAAGCAAAAATCAAGGGTGCCGCCATGAAAGGCAAGATTGGCGCCGCCATGCTCAGCCCCCTGCACGTCAGAGACGCCGCCGAAGCGCTGATCGAAACGCCTTGAACTCGTTTTTTGAAAGCATCCGGCGCAAGTCAGCCTCAACGCTTTTACAGCAATTAAAAAGAAAGCAGGATAAAAAATGGCCCGAAAAGCAGAAATAAAAGAAGAACGAATTGTCAGCATATTGCGCGAATTGTCTGAGATTTATTCGCCAACCGGTTTTACCGCCGAGGTTCTGGCGTATGTCGCGCAAACCGCGAAAAAGGCCGGAATCAGCAGCAGATATACCAATAAGGGCGCCTTGCTGGTCGGCAACCATGCCTGTCCAGAAATGGCTGTTGCCGGGCATATCGACACGCTTGGTCTCATGGTTAAAAAGATCCGCCCTGACGGC
>CAZMWO010000219.1:5584-6105 GCA_964569565.1 uncultured bacterium
TACCAAGCTCGGCGGCCCGATTCTGCAGGCGTTTGAAGGGCGCAGCGTGCGGGTTTTCACCGCCGCTGGCAAAGTTGTCTCGGGCACTCTGATTCTCAACAACCCGGCCGCACACGTTAACAACAAAGCTTCAGAAGCGCCGCGAACCGACGAAACCATGCATGTCAGGCTCGATGCCGAAGTCAGCAAAGCCATAGATACAGAAAAACTGGGCATACAGGTCGGCGACTTCATCGCTTTTGACTCAGGCTTCGAATACACTGATACCGGCTTTATCAAGAGCCATTTCCTTGACGACAAGGCCGGTTGTGCGGCAATGATCGATGCATTTCTGACGCTTGGCGCCGCAGCGCTCAAGAAGATTCCGGTGATGTTTTTCTTTTCGAATTACGAAGAAGTCGGGCATGGTGCCTGCGCCGGAATTCCTGACTCGGTAAAAGAGCTGCTGGTTGTCGATATGGGCGTTGTCGGCGACGGCGTGACCGGCAAGCAGTCCACCGGCGAGGCGGCCGACAACGTCG
>CAZMWO010000220.1:0-1323 GCA_964569565.1 uncultured bacterium
CCTACATGCGTATTACCGTAAGCCGAATAACGCACATTTCCTCCCGGTCAATTCACTTGAGCCAGTTTTTTGCGAATCTCATCCTGTTCTGGATAAAGAAATAGAGACATCTCAAAGTATTGTCTGGCCTTATCAGGCTTTTTATCGGCGATGAAGAAGTCTCCGAGTGAATTTAACAGATATCTGTTGTTCTGATCTCTTGTCCAGGCTTCCATGTAGAGCCTGAGCGCTTCCTTGGGGTTTTTCTGATACATTTTCAGGCTTCCGGCAAAAGCAAAGGCCATCGCAGTCGGTTTTTCGGCCAGCAGCCTGTCATAAAGAGCTTCTGCCTTTCTGATCTCACCCGCTTTTTTACAGAAATCAACGAAGTTCTGGTTGAATCTTTCATCCTCTGAATTATCGCGCAGCATTTCGAACAGGCCTTCCCAGGATTTTTCGGTCAGGGCCAGCTGTTCTTCGTATTCAGCAAGGTCTCTTTTGTTCTTCGGGGCTTCGTCTGGCAGATTTCGAAGCGTTCTGGCAAGCGTATCGAGCTGCCCGTTGAAATTGCTCAGGGCGGCCGGTTCGAGCTCGATCAGCTTGCGGTTGAGATCGAGCGTCTGACGTGCAGCGAGATCGTAATAATAACTGGCGGTGGCGTGACCCGGCAGACTGAGGCTGATCAGATAACCCATGGGTGGCAGGTAGAGATCGACAGGACTGCTGCCCACGCGATCTTTATTGAGAGTTACTGTGGCACCCCTGGGATAAGTTGTGAGTTTTAAACGGGCACGCGTGAGGTAGTTCATACCCTTGAATACCAGCAGAAAAAGCAGGGTAAAACCAATGATGATGAGAAAAACGCGAATTGCATTGATCAGCGAAGCCGGCGGCTTGATTGCAGCGGCTTTTGAGGTTGTCGTCGTGCCATCGGCGGTTGAGTGGACTCCGGTAATGTGGTCTTCGATCAAATCGTCATGCATGCCGGTAATATCGACTGCCGGCATTTGCAAGCTCGGCTCATAAGGCTGGTCAAGTTTGCGCAGTTCTTCGAGCATCTCGTTACATGACTGAAACCTGTGCTCGCGCTCCTTGGCCATTGCCTTGACAATGATATCATTGAGTCGCATCGGTATGTCAGGGATGAGATCAACCGGGGGAACCAGCTTCTCCTGAATATGCATCAGCGCGATCGCATTTGGACTGTCGCCGATAAAAGGCAGGCGGTCGCAAACCATCTGATAGAGAGAAACTCCCAGAGAATATATGTCTGAGCGATAATCGAGATCGCGCTTACCGAGTGCCTGTTCGGGAGACATGTAGTCGGTAGACCCGAGGGTAAGG
>CAZMWO010000220.1:1333-6081 GCA_964569565.1 uncultured bacterium
GTCTTGCTTGTATTTATGGTAGCCTTGGCAATACCAAAGTCAGTTAATTTTACATCACCGCTTTTGGTGATCATAAAATTGCTCGGTTTGACATCGCGATGAACGACTCCCATGTCATGGCAGTGCTGCAAGGCTGAAAGCGCACATGACATTATCTTGACGATATCTTCAAGGGTAAAGGCTTCATCGGATCTGACAAAATCTTCGAGCGAGCGCCCGTCGATGTATTCCATGATGAAATACGGCGGCAGCCCTTCTTCAGCGCACTTCTCGACCGTAGCGATATCGATGATCTTGACGATATTAGGGTTGTCGTGCAGACGCTCCATGGTTCGGGCCTCATCGAAGAAGCGCGACACCACGTCTGACTCGCTGATCCAGTCTTCAAGCAGAAATTTTACGGCAGCCTTTTTCTCAAGAACAGAATGCTGCGCCAGATAAACGGTCGCGAAACCACCATCGCCGATTTTTTTCAGGATGGTATAGTTCCCTGCCCGTTTGTTACAATAGTCAGCCAAACAGATTCTCTCTGTAAAATTAAGGTTCTATCAGAGACCCAGCATAGATTTCAATTTAGAGAAGATGCCTCCTTCTTCTGCAATCATTTCTTCTCCCACGATCATCCGGTTCAGATTAACCAGACCCTGGGTAAAAGGAGACGAAGGTTTCTCGTTGAGCAGCAGTTTGCCGCCATTGGATGTAAGGATCGCGTCTTCAGGGGCGTAGGCCAGAGTAGTAATGTCCTTTTTGAGAAAAGCCTTTACCTCGTCGGCGCTGACAGCGCCCTCGCGCCCAATCTTGTTAACCAGCAGCTTGAATTTGCTTTCCGGGTATTTGAAAGTGTTCATGATTTCAATAACGCGGCGGGCGGCAAGCAGATGGCCGATCTCCGGCAATGCTACCAGATAAATCAGATTGGAGAGTTCCCAGGATGTGATGGTGACATCATCTATTTCGCTCTTGAGGTCGACCAGAACGAAGTCATACTTCGACTGCAGGCTCCAGAGGATTGACTTGATATGGCCCGCGTTCACGAGATCGGCATGTTCAGATTTCTTGGGGGCCGGCAGATAATCGAAATCAGGCCCCTTATGCATGTAATTAACTATGTTCTCAGGAGTGATCTCGGTTTCACGGGTAAGCTCGGTGATAGAAGCACCTATTTTACCGTTCATGAATGTAAGAATGTCGCCAAAGCGCAGATCAAGATCGACAATCGCTACTTTCTTTTCAGACTTCTTCGCGAGAATATAGGCGAGGTTTACTACGATAGAACTGATTCCGCTGCCACCTTTGGGGCTGTAGAAAGAAACAATCTGTGAACCCTCACGAGAAAGCGGCTTGAGCGTCTGCCAGATGTCGCCAACAGCAGTATCAACATAGATGAATTCAAAGGTGTCAAATTTGATGACGTCTTTGTGCGATAGAACATAGGCATCGAGCGGAGTTATCTGCTCGCCGTTGAGGCTGGTTCCGTTAGAACTTTCCTGGTCGATCAGAACGATTTTGCCATCTCTCGACTCGATGGTCGCATGCAGGCGTGAAACCATATCGCTCGGCAACTGCAAAGTTCTGCCTTCTTCGCGGCCAATAGTAAAAGACGAACCGGCAGGCAGCTCAATCGGCTTGCCAAGATATGGTGCAGAATTCCCGACGAGAAACTTCTTCTTCATCTCTTCGGGAACTACAACTTTTCTGAAGACGGTCTTTTTGGATTCGTCAGACATTTTTACTTCCCCCCGTGGACTTATGAGCACGGATTATATCATAAGACTTAGTTTCTTCAAACTCAATAAAAAAAATATAGTGGCTCCATTTTTAGCCGGCGCTAAAATTGACAGCCGGCAGCAAAGATATTATGATATGAATCCGAATCAAGTGAACAGCAAAGAAATTTTTTCTGGACAGCATCTCTACTGGCTGGGAATGCTTTTCGTATTCCTGGCCGTTTTTGCTTTTGCCGCAAACTGGCTGAACTGGCGGACACCGATCTCAGATTACGACCCGGAAGCCTATCGCGGTACGCCCATTTCGATAGAGGATGTCGGCGAGAAAACGCTGTTTGAGCAGTTGAGGTTTCAGGAAGTCCATCAGAACTACCAGACTTCTTATCTCGAGCTTGTGCAAAAGATTTCCCAGACCGACACGACAAAAATAAATATTCAGAAAGACCGCGACCTGTTCAAGCCGTACACCCGTGCCCGAACAGACTACCAGGAGTCTCTCGACAAAGTTGAAGAATACGAGAAAGATTTCAGGCTGAAGTGTTTTGCCCGCATGCGTTCGCTGATTCTTGCCGTGCTATTTTACGATCGCAAAACCGGTTCCCGCATGACCAAGTTCAGCGGGGAAAAACTGGTAGAAGTCGGCGCACTCCAGGAAATACCTGAGTGTCCACGCGGCGGCAAATATTCAATAATATACAAGGATGGCAGAAGACTTTTTCATTGTTCCATTCACGGAACTCTGCGCAACTGACCCGGTTGCTACTTGTTTCGGCCTTTTGATGCTGCAGGCTCGTTTTTGTCCATTTCCCCATTGAAGAACAGTTCGAGCATCTCGATCAACGTTCTTACGAAGAGTATGCCGACACCGATTGAAAATATTACGGTTAATGCAATAGCTATGGTCAGTTCTTTAAACATACCGTCAACTCCCTGCAGATTCTTTGCAGAATAGCTATCGGCAGCTGAGGTAATTTGCATGAGCCCAATACTGCCAACTTTGCCGGAAAAGTGATAAGGGCCGCACCTTTACGGTGCGACCCCCCGGAGAAGAGAGCGAATATTCTATCAGCTGGTCAGTTTTTGGGCTCCAGCTGAATAACAAGAAACATCGGTGTACCCGAGCGATTGACCAGAAAAACCGAACTGTTATTGCGGCCACCATCTTTCAGGGCCTTCTCGGCATCGGCTTCGTCTTTGACTTCGACGCCGTTTATCTGGGTAATGACGTCACCAGGCTTGAGGCCAGCCTTGTCTGCCGGCGAACCGCTTCTGACATTGATAACGGCAACGCCCTCACTGCTGCTTATGCCAAGCGAACTCGCCATTTCAGGCGTAAGCTTCTGCAGGCTTAAACCAAATTCCTCACGCTGCCCGGCATCTCCCTTTCTGTCAGCCGGCGCCGTAACGCTGTCTGACGGCGACAGACCATAGTTATCCGGCATCTGTTCAAGTGTAACGCTGTAGTTTTCCTTTTTACCGTTTCTGAGAACTTCGATATCGACGACAGAACCGACACCTCGGCTCAGAATATACTTCTGCACGTCATTGGTGCTCTTCATCATTCTGCCATCGATCTTGCGGATGATATCCATGGCCCTGAGACCTGATTTGTAAGCTGGAGCGCCTTTGGCAGCATCCATAACCACAGCACCATCGCGATCTTTGAGGCCGAAATGCCCGGCCAGTTCGTCAGTTACGGCCTGCATGCTGATTCCTATATATGGCCGTTCTACCTTACCGCCGCTGGCAATCTGCGAGGCAATTCTCGAGGCCATGTTCGAAGGAATGGCAAAACCGATGCCCGAGCCCGGTGCATTAAAGATGAGAGTGTTGATGCCGATTACCTTGCCATTGAGGTTAACCAGCGGCCCGCCTGAATTGCCCGGATTGATGCTGGCATCAGTCTGAATAAAATCTTCGATTGCAGTGGCTCCAATACCAGAACGGCCAACAGCACTCACGACGCCGACAGTTACCGTCTGTTCTAGCCCGAGAGGATTGCCTACCGCAATACACCACTGACCGGCCTCTACCTTATCTGAATCCGCGAATTCAGCAGCATTTAGAGGCTTTGTCGGTTTTACCCTGATCACTGCGAGGTCTGTCTGGGGATCCTGCCCGATAATCTCGGCGTCAAGTTCGCTGCCGTCGTGCAGTTTGACCTTGATCTTCGAGGCATCTTTCACGACGTGGTTATTGGTCAGAATAGTTCCGTCGGAATTGATTATCAGACCGGAACCGGCCGCCTGGGCTTTGAATTCTTCGGGACTGAAACGACGCGGGCCCCTGAAAAAATGCTTGAAAAAGTCTTCAAAGCCACCATCGGGGGCGCCGGAAGGATCGCTCCAGCGAATGCCTCCGCTGACTGTCTTTTCGACCTGTATGTTTACCACGCTTGTTTTGAGCGTTCTCGCGACATCGACAAAGGCCTGCTGCATCGACATGGCGACATCAATACCTGACTGGGCTGAAACTGCCGGCACAAAAAAGCCGGCAAACCAGAACACCGACAAGATTATAAGTGACAACCTGAACTTCATAAGGGTTCCTCCTGTTTTGCTTTCACATTTTTTGACCGCCGGCTGACAAAAAGGTTCCAACTTTCGTCTTGACCTTTTAAATGGTAGGTGATTAACTGATTGCACCTTAAGCCCGGGAGCAGATTATGCGAATAGTGGTCACTGGCGGTGCAGGATTCATCGGCTCACATCTGACAGAACAATTACTGGCCCTCGGGCACAAGGTTGTCGTCATCGACAACTTTATCACCGGCTCACGTAAGAACCTCGAGCATCTCTCCTCATCTGAAAACCTGCATATAGTCGAGCACGACATTACCAAACCGATTTTTCTTGCCGAAAAGATCGAACGGATCTACCATCTGGCATCTCCCGCCAGCCCGATCGATTACCAGAAGTTGCCGATTCAGACCCTTAAAGTCGGTGCACTTGGCACACACAATCTGCTCGGCATGGCAAAGGCGCAAAAGGCCCGGATTTTGCTGGCCTCGACCTCAGAAGT
>CAZMWO010000221.1:0-6048 GCA_964569565.1 uncultured bacterium
TGGCTCGAAGTTTACGCTTTTGGGAAGCCTGCCTGCGCCCTTGTATGATTTTTTACCAGGCGTGAATTCTTAACCATTCAACCCCATAATTCAAATGTAACAGTGGGCCAGCGGTGATGTTGTGTCGAGACGCAGTATTCTGCTACAATCGGCAGTGATGAAAAACAACAGCATAAGCGCTAAAACAGGTGTGCTGCCGGAAACAGCAGCCGCACTCGACCGGCTGCGCAGCTGCCTCGAACGACTGCGACCGGTGACCGTAGCTTTTTCGGGTGGCATGGACAGCTCGCTGCTGGCGCTGGCGGCGCATAAATTTCTACCCGACGGCTATCAGGCCATACTGGTCGACTCTGAATTTATGAGCGCCTCAGAAATGCGCATTGCCCGGGCAACCGCGCTAAAACATGGCCTCAACCTAAAAGAAATCAGAGTGAGCCCTCTCGCCAACCCTCTGGTGGCTGCGAACCCGGCGCTACGCTGCTATCATTGCAAAAAAGCGATTTTCACGCAGATTATGGCTGAGTCTGGCTCGGGCTTCAAGGTCTGTGAAGGTTCGGTAACCGACGACAACGACGACTTCAGACCAGGACGGCAGGCCCTTAAAGAACTGGGCATTTTCAGCCCGCTTCTCGAATCTGGTTTCAGCAAAGATATGGTCGGCGAGGCACTGCGTCACTGGGGCGCTGCCAATCTGGTCAGACCGGCACAGAGTTGTCTCGCAACACGCATAGAGACAGATACAGCAATAACATCCGACATTCTGCAGAGCATCGAAAAGGGTGAAGAACTGCTGCGCAATGCAGGTCTGGCTGAGTGCCGCCTGCGCCATCATGGCAATCTTGCGCGCGTCGAAGTCGCACCCGGACAGGTTCATCGCGCACTCGACATCGCTGCCGCCATTTCCCGGCAACTGACTGAGCTGGGCTATAAGCACATCTGCATCGACATCGGTGGTTATCGCAAAGGCTCGATGAATCGTATCGGCTAGCGCAACACCATAAAAGCAATAAAAACCAGAATTGCGATGAACATGAAGCCAACAGCGTAGAGGCCGATCTGCCAGAATTCACGTTGAATCGACACACCGCGGGCAGCCAAGGCTTTGTCGAGCTGATCGAGATCAAGACTGAGACTGTTGATTCTGACGACCTGCAGACCATGCCGGAACTCGACCGAAGTCTTACTGGGACCGCTTTTGCCCTGATTAACATAGAATTTAACAATACAGTTCGACAGTTCGAAAGAGTCAGCCAGCCCGCCATTGACGCTGGCCGGAAAGTAGATTACACCATTTTCGATCACCAGATCGCCGGGAGTGGGATAGCGCCTGGTCAGCAGCCAGTAACGCATGGCCACATAGCCAATGAAGCCGCCAAAAGCAATAATTCCTTCGGCCAGAAAGGTATGGCTGAGCCGGATCTGCAAAGCAATCGCGAGGACAATCACCATGAAGCAGACCAGATTGCCTTGCAGTTCGAGCGGCAATCCCAACCGGGTGATCTCGAACACTTCACGGTTTGGCGGCATCACCGGCAGCTTTTCAGCTGAATCGAAATCGTCACTCGTCATCTGTTTCTCCAGTAATTCCGGCAGCAATAATGCCCTTCATTTCGACCGCATACTGATGGGCACCAAGTCCGGTCAGCAGATGAACAACGCCTTCTTCAAAGATCATCATGCCTTTGATACCCCTGCCGAACAGGTCTTCACGATCTACCCGGTCAGGCTCGCGCAGTTTGATGCGCAAACGGGTTTCGGCGCAGGCAGACACTTCGAGCAGGTTTTCGTTGCCACCAATAGCAATCAGCCACTTTTCGCACTTTGCCCGCGCATCCGGATCAGCGGGAACAGTCGGAAAGCCTGGAGCCGACTCAGCCGCCACCAGTTGAATTCCGGCACTTTCCGCAGGCAGCTCGGCTTCTTCGCCGGCGGCACTGAGATACTCCTGCATTTCGGTCTTGAGAATTTCAGAGCGCGTTCCGAATATTGCCTGCAGACCAGTTCCGACATCGATGACGCCAACAGCACCCAGCTGTTTGAGACGTTCAGGATTCGCCTTCTTCGTGTCTTTCAGTTCCATGCGAAGACGGGTAATGCAGGCGTCGAGACTGACTATGTTGCTTTTGCCACCAAAGGCCAGCACCAGCTGACGCGAGAATTCGTTCTCGGCAACGCTGGCAACGTCAACTTCCGGAACATCTTCGCGGCCAGGCGTCCTGAGGTTGAATTTGAGTATGACGAAGCGGAAAACGAAGAAATACAATACGGCCCAGACAGCACCGATATAGAGTATGCCAAAGCCGTTGGTCGATTTCGAGAACAGCAGCACGTAATCGATAAAGCCGTGCGAAAAAGTCATGCCGTGCTTGATACCCATGGCAATGCATAGATAATAGGCGCCGGCGGTCATAACAGCATGAACGCCATACAGCAAAGGAGCCAGGAAAAGAAACGAAAACTCGATCGGTTCGGTAATACCGGTAAGAAAAGAGGTCAGCGCGGCAGAACCCATGATACCGCCAACCCGCGCCTTGTTCTCAGGCTTGGCGGTATACCAGATAGCGAGAGCGCCGGCAGGCAGGCCGAACATTTTGAACAGGTAGCCGCCGGCCATGTTTCCGGCAGTCGGGTCGCCGGCGACGTAACGATGCAGTTCACCCCTGATGACTTCGCCCGCAATGGTATACTCACCGACCTCGAAGAAAAACGGCGCGTTCCAGATGTGGTGCAGGCCAAACGGCAGCAGGGCACGTTCGACCACGCCATAAATGGCAAAGGCGGTTGCCGGATCTTCAGAAGCCGCCCAGCGCGAGAATCGGCCGATCAGGCTGCCAATCGGCGGCCAGATAATACTGAGCACCAGACCAAGACCAATCGCGGCAAATGACGTAAGAATAGGAACCAGCCGCTTGCCTGAGAAGAAACCAAGATAGGGCGGCAGTTGCACGCGATAAAAACGATTGAACAGCCAGGCAGCAATGAGACCGGCGAGAACGCCACCGAGAACGCCGGTATCGATTGACTGCATACCCATTACACTGCTGGTGTTTACGCCGTAATATGTTGCCATGACGCCCATGGTCGCGACCATTACCGCATAACCGACAAGTCCGGCCAGGGCGGCCACGCCGTCGTTATTGGTGAGGCCCAGACATACGCCTAAAGCACAGATAAGCGGCAGGTTGCCGAAGATTGCGCCGCCGGCCTGAGCCATGGTTTTGGAAATGACCACCGGAATCACGCTGAAATTGGAGCTTCCCACGCCAAGAAGAATGCCGGCGACCGGCAGAACCGAAACCGGCAGCATCATTGACTTGCCGATTTTCTGCAGAGTAGCAAAAACGCTTTGAAAAATTCTTTTCATCTGGGTTCACCTCGCCCGTCTTCCATGAGCTTTTTAAAAGCATGTCTGACCGCTCTGGCATCGCTCATTCTGATTGCCTCACGCACCAGCTCGGAGCACTTCGCTGCCGACAGCCTGCGCACCACCGCTTTGACCGTGGCAATTACCGGAATATCCACGCTCAGCTTGCTTATACCCAGGCCAATAAGCGCGGCAATACCTTCGATATCGCTGGCAAGGCCTCCGCAGACGCCTACTTCGATTTTGTGACTGCGGCCGGCTTCGGCTACAATGCTCATCATGCGAAGTATCGACGGGTGCATGGCGTCAATTTTGCCGGCCATCTTCGGGTGCCCGCGATCCATGGCCAGAACATACTGACTGAGATCGTTGGTGCCGATCGAGAAAAAATCGGTCTCGGAGGCGAAGTTTTCGGCAAGCATGGCAGCTGAGGGAACTTCGATCATGATACCGGCCTTGATCATCGGCAGTTTCATGCCGGCCGCCGTTTCGTGCAAAATTCGGCGCGCCTGCCGCCACTCTTCGATATCAGCGATCATCGGAAACATCACCCTGACATCGTAATCCTGCGCCACCCGCAAAATAGCGCGCAGCTGAGTTATCAGTATTTCGGGGCGGTTTAGACATACTCTGATACCACGCTCACCGAGAAACGGGTTTTCTTCCTGCGGGATGGGCAGGTAGGGAAGCGGCTTGTCGCCGCCGACGTCGAGCGTTCTGATGATTATCGGGCGCTCTTTTCCCATTTTTTCGGCAACGGCCAGATAAGCCGTGTATTGCTCGTCTTCAGAAGGCGCCACCGCGCGATTCATGAAGAGAAACTCGGAACGCAGCAGTCCTACGCCTTCGGCGCCCAGATCGGCAGCCTGACCAGCCGAAGAGACATCGCCAAGATTGGCAACGACACGAATTTCAATGCCGTCGGCAGTTACCGCGGTTTCTGCGGCATGTGTCTTTTCTTCGGCGCGCGTCAGCTCTTCCTGCCGCATGGTATCTTCGACGTTTCTGATTTCGTTGTCATCGGGCTCGACCGTCAGAATGCCGCGATTGCCATCGACTACGACCAGAGTGCCATCTTCGAGTTCGAGAGCAGCCGGGTCGAGTCCGACTATTGCCGGCAGCCCCATTGACCGCGCGAGAATCGCGACATGCGAGGTAGCACCGCCGGAAATGGTGCAACAGGCGACAACAAGCTCCTTATCGATGTTCACTATCGTTGAAGGCGTGAGATCTTCTGCTATTATCACCTGTTTGTCGGCAAGATTATAACTTTTCTCTTCGATCGACAGCAGTATACGCAAAACCCGGTAGCCGAGGTCTTTAAGATCGTTGGCGCGGGCAGCCAGCAGCTGGTTGTTGAGACTCTGCAACCTGGCAGCATGCGTGGTGAAGGCAGTATGCCAGGCAAATGCCGCGCTTTTACCGGTCATTATTCCGCGTTCAACGAGTTCCATCAGCTCAGGATCGTCGAGCAGTTCGGCATGAGCGGCAAAAATCGCTGCCCGCTCCGGATTGCCTGAACGTTTGAGTTTGTCCTGCAATGAGGATAACTGCAGAATTGCACGCTTCACCGCATTACTGAACTCTGCCTGTTCGTATTTGTAGCCACGACCGGCTTCGGGAATATCATACTTTTCGCTGCGCAGCCGAAGCACCTTGCCGATGGCAACGCCACGCGATGCGCCTATTCCAGCCATCTGCCCGGCTTTCGTCGTTTCGGCTCTGACATATTCTTCTTTCTGTTCGGCAGCGGCGGCCGAGAGGTTTTCGCCCAAGCCTTCAGCCAGGCGCGGTGCGATGTATGCCACGGCTTTTTCGGCATCTTCTCCGGTTGCCACCAGCACAACCTTGTCGTCTCTGGCAACTTCGAGTGCCATCAGGGCAGAGACGCTGCGGGCATTGACCGCCCGGTCACCTTTCTGCAACTGCAGATCACAGTTGAACTGGCGGGCCATGCCGGCAAGAACCGATGCCGGCCGGGCATGTATGCCTGCCGGATTAACAATTACGATGGTTTCGGAAACAACACGTTGTGCTGCAGCGGAAGCTGGAGCAGAAGCCTTGTCGGAGAGAGTTGCCGGCAAAAACGAAAAAATGACATCACTGCTTTCTTCGACCACGCCAGATTCACGCTTCAGGTCTTTAACAGCTTCGGGATTGGAGACCAGAACCTGCGTCAGCAGACTGCGGGCATTGGTAGCAACAAAATCGGCATTAAACCGGATCAGTGGCTGCCCGAGACGCACGGCATCACCCTTTGCGACCAGTGCTTCAAAGCCTTTGCCGCCAAGCTTTACCGTATCGAGACCGATATGGATCAAAATCTCGGCGCCACTTGCAGTCCTGATGGTCAGGGCATGAGCGGCCGCATGCAGCTGAATAATTTCGCCGGCAGCAGGCGCTTTGAGCACATTGCTGGTCGGGTCGAGTGAAATGCCGTCGCCGACGAGTTTTTGAGCAAAAACCGGGTCGGGAACCATTTCCAGGGGCATAAGGAAACCGGACAGAGACGCAAAAATCTCTATTCTATCAGCACTGGCCGTCATGGCTTGTTCCTCCCAATCAAAACAGACCTTGCACAAGCTATTTTAACAAACCGGCAAGGCAAGTTCTACATGAATTCTTTAGGATGACTGATTTAAAGAATTCATGTAGAACTTGCCTTGCCGGTTTGTTAAAATAGC
>CAZMWO010000222.1:0-427 GCA_964569565.1 uncultured bacterium
ACAGAGCATATTTGAAGTGCCTCAAGCCCTCGGTCAGGAAGCGATAAAGCAGCTGAGTGCGCAGCAGGGTACAATTCTGTTCAAAGTTGTCAGCGGCAGTAACTTTCAGGTGCAGACTGCCGATGTAATCGCCGGCGTTAAGGGCACTCTGTTCGACCTCGACATTGTCGACAACTTCGCCAATCTCGTAGAAACCCCTTCCCTGCAGCTCGGAACACTGTATCCCGGCGCTACCAATGTCAGCGTCTACAAAGGCGAAGTCGAACTTACCCACCGCCAGACCAACCAGAAAAGAACCCTCAAACAGGGCGAGTCCATTACCGCTGTCAGTTCAGTGCTGATGGGACTTGACCCAATATTGAACGGTGGTTTCACCTCGATCCAGAACTTTATTCCAATAGATAAGCTTACTCAGCGCTATTCAAGA
>CAZMWO010000222.1:437-6026 GCA_964569565.1 uncultured bacterium
GACCCGGGATTTTTCAAATCAGGCCGCCAGCCTGATAAATCTAGAAGCCAATCTCCAGGGTTTGTCTCAATTTCAGGGACTTGGCAATTTCAACACCTCTCTCGGAACTAATCGACTCACCAGCATGTTCAGCGGCATGGGTGCAGGCCTGCAGAAACAGGTTGCCGGGCTTGAGCGCCAATTGGGGCTGACCGGCTTCAAGGGAGCTATCGATAACAACGAATATATCGAACTTGGCAAAGATGTTTCTGAGGCTTTTGGCAATAAATTCCAGGCCGACTTTTCGAAGTTCCATAAGGAAAGCCGCCCGTTTACCGTAACCGATCGCTACAAAGAAGTGATGATCGGCAAACAGGTTTTTGCCGCCTGCAAAGCATCAGCTGATTCAAGATCTGCAAAATTTGAACCTGTTAACGAAGGCCTGCAGCTGAGCGAAGGCAATGCCGCTTTTCGAGTGCACCGGTTCAACAATACCAGCACCGATCTTGAATTTATCGCCAGCCATTATGCTGCCGACAAAAAGCTGGTTACTACTGTCAGGTTGATCAAAGGCGATCTCTATGGCAGAATTCCAGGCAGTCTCGAGCATTTCAGAGTGCCGGCCAAGGAAATGTCTTTCGTCTACGACACCGAAACCGGCAAGGGCGACTGGGTAAAGGCTGCTCCCGGCGCGCTCGACAAAGACCTCATCGATTATCAGTTCAATGTCGCAAAGCGACTGAACGAAGAAAAAGCCAGACACGACGAAAATTCCAGCGAAAAGAAAAAAGAAGTTGGCAAAAAAATTCTGAACAAAATCAAAATCAAGAAATTCTGGTAATCGATGACCCGCCAGATAGAGCCGGGCAGCAAACAGATTTCAGAGCATGGCGGGCGCGCCCTGCTGGTGCCTCTCATCATCTGTCTGCTTGCCTTGCATCCTGCTGTCAGGCAGAGCATGGAATGGCTCGACTTCATGTTTTCAGACTTTCTCTGCAGCATTTCGCCAACTCTTCGCGCAGGACTCGGGCGACCGGAAGTGCCACAGCATCCGGTACTCATCATCAACAAAGACGAAACCTTCTCGCAGAGATTCGGCCGCGACCCTGATCGCAGCGATTTTGCCGGACTGCTCGATCTGGTCAACCGTTCCGGCGCATCGGTTGTCGCCATGGATTTTCTTTACGAAGACCCGACAACAGCTGAAGCAGACTCCAGATTCAGCGCAGCACTAGCTTCGGCGCCTATGCCGATCCTGGCGCAGCGGTATATTGGCCGAGGCAGACAAACTTTCGAACAGGCTGACATTGTAGATAAAAGCGCCATTCGACCGCCTCTACCCAAACACCTGCATGCACCGGTCGCACGTAACGCCGCTGCGACCGGCCTGATCAACATAGTTTCTGACCTCGACGCAACCGTAAGATATCTGCCATTGGCCTTTCACCCTGCCGACAGCGACGAATTCGTGCTAACACTGGGCTATGCAGCGTGGATCAGCAGCTTGATCGCCGAACAACGATCGCAGATAAGCGAAAAGGCTGTGACAATCGACAGCAACACAACCAAAAGTCTGCTTGAAGAAACGATAAAGGGCTCACCTTTCGCTTTCAAAAGCACCGGGCACCCGGGTATCGACCAGGCCACACGCAGGCTCGAAGCCGTGCTGGTTGCAAGAATCCTGGAAGCTGCCAGACCAGAAATGGCCGACGTGCTCAAAAATATCGCCAGAACCATACCGGTCGAAAGCCTTGGCGACCGTTCCTGGCTGAAAATGCCCGACAGGGCACTTCCTCTCATTGGCCCATACGAGCGCCCATGTCTACGCCCGTATTTTTCCAAACAGTCGCCGCCACTCAAAGGCGATGGTATTCCAACCCGGTCGATGGGAATTCTGCTCGAAACCGACGCCGATCGTTCTTCGCCATATCTCACACACAAGCTGCTGCTGGATATCAGAGAAGAAGCCTCTTTCGCGATTCCTGCCCCTACCCTTGCCACCGGCAGTTCAACTTTGTCCGGGCATGTCAGCTTCGTGTACAACAAACCGGCCGCCAGCGCCGGCGTTCTTCTGCTTTCTCTGGACACCGGCGCCTGGCAACAAACGGAGACCGCCAGCGATGGAAGCTTCAGCCTTTATCATCTGCCGGCAGGGGATTTTATCGTATATATTACCTGCCCGACAGCCGGAGGCTTTCTGAAAGGCACTTTGCGAAGCACGCTCGCTGAAGGCGAAAGCCGCGAACTGCCTGCTCTCGTATTTCCGGCCGCCAATAACCGGGTAGAAATGCCGAAAGTGCCAGAATTGACCGGAAAAGCTGTTCTGTTCGGCGAACCCGTAGTTCTTATAAAATCTGATGAGAACGGTCACATCGCACTGCCGCAGATTCCGGCAGGGTTCGAACTCGTCGGGCTCGACGAGAATCACACAGTAACTTTTATCGACGGCAATATCGTATTTGAGGACGGCAAACCGGCCGCTGAGGAGATTGCGGCGCTACTGCCCGTCGAGAGCAACTGGCTGCAGACTTTTTATCATGAACTTGATCTTGAGCCGAATAAGAACCAGCTGGCCTTAGAAGGCCTGCCGACATCACTCGACGCACGTCTGGCAGTTTTTTCGCCGGCTGGTGAGGCTGGCCAGAAGACTTCTGACCTGGCAATAATGCCGGGCATTAGTTCTGGCACCGAGGCGCTGCCCCCATTGTCGCTGGCAGCTTCGGGTGCTGTCAGCATCAGTTTTGCCAGCAATGATTCAGCCGCTATTACAATCACCCTGCTGGGCGAAACCGGCAAAAGATACCGATTAACAGCTGGCATGCCGGCAAATGTCGAACCCGGACGATATCTGGTGCTGCTGGAGCAGGGCGTTGCCCGCAGTTTCTGGCTCAGCAACAGCATAACCGCCGATACGGTTTTTATCGGAACATCCCAGGCTGATGATCAGGACTTTGTCGTCACTCCGATAAAGTTCATGGATCTAAGCATCGGCAATATACCAGGAGTAAACCTGCACGCCACCTTGTTTTCAGCCCTTAAGCGCCAGAGTTTCCTGCAGACCGTATTTTTCCATTCTGATGTCCTGCCCGGCCTCTGGCCGGTTGCCCAGTTCCTGCTGCTGTTGCCGCTGCTCCTGTTGCTGAATCACATATTCATCAGATACGGCGCTATACGCGGCGGGGTCTGTGTACTGAGCTCTGCTGCCGGCTGGCTTGTTGCCGCCACCCATCTTTTTTTGAATCAGCTGTTGATGCCGTTCTTCTACCCGCTGCTGATCATCGGCAGTTTCGGTGTCGTCAGAGGTTATATCGCCTGGGTCATAGCGCGTCAGCAGGAACGCCAGACCCGCCAGACTTTCGGCCGTTTCATTTCGGCAGCAGTCGTCGATGAAATTCTGCGTACACCCGGCGGTCTGAAAACCGGCAGCGAAAAGAAAGAACTCAGCGTAATCTTTACCGATCTTGCCGGTTTCACAACGATTTCAGAGAAGCTCGAGCCCGAGCAGCTGACCGAGCTGATGAACGAATATCTCGACGAAATGACTCGTATTCTTTTTAAATTCGGCGGCACTCTCGACAAGTATATCGGCGACGCGATCATGGGCTTCTGGAACCACCCCCAGCCACAACCGGATCACGCACAGCGTGCAACTGAGTGCGCAATTGCCATGCAGGTTAAACTGGCCGAGCTGCGCGAAAAATGGCTGAAACGAGGGCTGCCGCGGGTCGAAGTCAGAGCCGGCATCAATGCGGCCGTCTGTATGGTCGGCTTTATCGGCAGCGAAATACAGATGAATTTCACCTGTCTTGGCGACGGCGTCAATCTCGCATCGCGTCTTGAAGGTGCCAACAAGGCCTATGGCACCTACATCATGATTTCTGATTCAGTGCACAAAAAGATCGACCGCGATCTCATCAGCACGCGCTTTCTTGATTACCTCGCGGTCAAAGGCAAGCTCAAGCCGATAGAAGTGTATGAAGTCAGAGGTTACCGCCGCGACGAAAGCGCGGCCTGGCTCGAAGCCGAACCGCTTTATAAAAACGCACTCGAAAAATATCTTGCCCGCAGCTGGGATGAAGCCATCGGGTCGTTCGAAAATGTGCTTAAACTCTGCCCATGCGACGGCCCGGCCGAGATGTACATCGAACGCTGCCGTCAGTTCAAACTTACCCCGCCCCCCGAAAACTGGGACGGCAGCTACAGCCTTAAAACCAAGTAGAACCCCTTCTCAAATACGATCCGCAGATTACCCAGATTCCTCAGATTGAATATTTCACTCAATCATCTGCGCGCAGCCACCAGGCGTAGTCGCAGAATCCATCTTAATATGCCGCATTTACCTCATTAAATCCCTGCCCCGACTTTTAATCGTCGGAGTAACTTTGCGTCTTTGTGTCTCTGTGAGAGGTTTTCTTCGGCTGTTCTTCAGCTGTTTTCCGGCTGTTCATCTGCGGCAATCTGCGGAAAAGTCTTGTTCCTTTATTCTTTGATCTTTTTCAGCAGCCATGCCATGTTTTTGCCGAGAATGCGCATGGTGTTGAGGCCTTCCTCGTCTTCGCTGACCTGCCGCTCAGCGCGGCCGACACCGAGGTTCCAGTAGACCGAACCAGGCACGATCATCTGCTGAATGAAGAAAAACTTGTTGATCGCATCGAACACGTTGCATGAACCGGCGCGGCGAACTGCTACCACGGCAGCGCCAACTTTGCGCTTGAACAGGTGTCCGTTGGCTATGCCGACATAACCGGCCCGATCGATCAACGCCTTGATCTCAGTCGTGACATTGGCAAAATAAGTCGGCGAACCGATGACAATGCCGTCAGCCGCTGCCATTTTCGCGATTACCTTGTTGATCATGTCGGTTTCGATCGTGCACTTGCCATCTTTGTTCTCAAAGCACTGTCGACACGCCAGACAACCGCGCACCGCGTTCCCGCCGAGATTGACCACTTCGGTTTCGATGCCTTCCTCGTGCAGTTCGGCAAACATGGTATCGATAAGCAGCGCCGTGTTGCCGTTCGCTCTCGGACTCCCGTTTATCGCCAGTATTTTCATTGCTTTCTCCTTGCAGCCTTATCTGGCCGGAAAACTTGTTTTGTGCAAGCTCATTCTAATCGCTCAACCGTTACCTTGCAAGCGTGCGGCAGTTCATCTGGCGAGGAAACGACTGCGGCCGGAAGCTTGCAGCGCCTGCCGGCATTTGTCGAGCAGCGTTTTTACCGTAACCGGTTTCTGTAGAAAAATGAATCCGCCGGGATTTTTACTTTTGTCTGTGAGATTGTTTTCAGGATAACCAGACATGTAGATCACTGCCGTTTCGGGGTGCAACTCACGCACCTTGGCGCAAACCTCGGGGCCGCGCATTTCTGGCATCACCAGATCGGATATGATCAGATGAATCGGGTCTTTGAAGGCCGCCGCCCGCTCGACTGCCTCTACCGGGTTGGAGCTTTCGATAACGAAATAGCCGGAACGGCTGAGCACCTCGCAAACCAGTCCGAGAACGGCCTTGTCGTCTTCGACTACCATTACCGTCGCCGCAAAGGCTGGTGCCGGTTCAACCGGCGGCTCGACCGGAGACTTTTCATATTCACTGCTCAGAGGCAGGTA
>CAZMWO010000223.1:0-6003 GCA_964569565.1 uncultured bacterium
GACGAGAGTCGGGGTTTCGATTTTGAATTCAGTGCCGCGTTTGACGAACTTATACCAGGTTTTGCCCTTGAAAACCTTGATGCTGAGAGGCTGAACTTCGACGAGCGTGCGTTCTTTGATGCGCATGAGCGTACCATCGGCATAGACCAGGGTAGCCTTTGACTCTCTAAGGGTTTCAAGCAGGTCGCCTGCATACAAATCGACAGATTGCGTAATGACATCTGTTTTGGCGCTGCCAACGCGGGTCAGCTTCACCTGACCGCTAATGATTTCAAGCTTGGCATCGAGAGCCAACAGATTGCTGTTCTCAGCCCAGGCGGAAGTAAAACACATGACAAAACATACAAACAGGAAGCACAGCTTGGTGCATTTCATCGTATATAGCCTCCTTGACCACAAAGGGTCGAATTACCGAAGTTTACTAAATTATAAGAATGGCCTGACAAGGTGTCAATGGCAGATCGCGCAAATTATTTGGCCGCGGGTTGTTCAGATTGACGATTTTGTACATGTTCCGCAAAAATATTGGTCAATTCACCAATTGCGGCAGCAAGATCGTCATTGATTACTGTATAACGATACTGGTCGCGATAATCGAGTTCTTTGCGGGCATTTTCGAGACGATGCCTGAGGGAATGTTCGCTGTCCATATTGCGTTTGCGGATGCGGCTTTCGAGTTCGTCGAAAGTCGGCGGCAGGATAAAGATCATGATAGATTCGGGAAACTTTTCGCGGATTTTCATGGCACCCTGTACATCGATGTTGAGTATCACATGGCGCCCGGCATCGAGGTTGTCGACGAGAAAGCGGCGGGGCGTTCCGTAGTAGTTGCCGTGTACAAAAGCCCATTCGGCAAATTCCTCGTGTTCTATCGCCTTTTCGAACTCTTCAGCCGTGCAGAAAAAGTATTCCTGGCCGTTGGTTTCGCCGCCACGCGGCGCGCGTGAGGTGGTCGAGATCGAATACACGACGTCAGGTGCGAATTTGCTGACGATCGCATTGCACAGAACCGTTTTGCCGACCCCGGAAGGCCCGGAAACAATGAAAAGATAGCCCTTTCGGGTAGTATGTGATGAGTTCATCGCCGTGTTATTTTTTCCGGGAAATCAGTGACAGGCCGGTCATGGCTGCCGGTTTTTCGATGCCAAGAAGTTCGAGTACGGTCGGGGCGATATCGCACAGACGCCCTTCAGGCCTGAGTTCATAGGATGACCGCGAAAGAATGCAGCATGGTACCGGATTAACCGTGTGCTCGGTAAAAGCTTCGCCGGTTTCGGTATCGACCATCTGCTCGGCATTGCCGTGGTCAGCGGTGATAATGCAGTCGTAGCCCTTTTCGTAAGCAACCGGAATCGCCTTCGACAGCACGCAGTCGACCGTGCTGACAGCTTTCATGGCCGCTTCCATAATGCCGGTATGCCCAACCATGTCGCAGTTGGCAAAATTAACCATTATGAAACCGTACTTTTCGGAACGAAGCTTGTCGACAAGGTATTCGCCTACTTCAAATGCCGACATTTCAGGCTTGAGATCGTAGGTTTTGACCTTGGGGCTTTGTATCATGTGCCGGTCTTCAAGCGCGAACGGCGGTTCGTAGCCGCCATTGGTAAAATAGGTGACGTGCGCGTATTTTTCGGTTTCAGCCAGACGCAGCTGGGGAATCTGGTTATCTGCCAGAATAGACCCAAGAACGCTGTCGAGGCGCTGCGGACCGAATACTACTGGAAATTTGAACTCATCAGAATAATGTGTGAAGCTGAGGTAGTCGACCTGCATATCTTTGCGCTTGAACTCATTGAATTCAGGCTGTGTGAAAACCTTGCTGATCTGTCGCATGCGATCAGCCCTGAAGTTGAAGGCCAGGATGGTATCGCCGTCGTCTATGGTGGCGACCGGATCACCATTTGCCTCAATTACCACCGGAATCACGAATTCGTCGGTCACGTTGACCTTGTAAGAGGCTTCCATGGCAAGAACCGGATCAGCAGCGCGGTTACCGACACCGTGCACGAGCGCCAGATAAGCCTTTTCGACTCTTTCCCAGCGGTTGTCGCGATCCATGGCGTAGTAGCGCCCTGAAATGGTCGCTATCTGGCCGACACCGATCTCACGGGTCCGCTCGACGAGATCTCTGATGAAATGCACACCGCTGGTCGGAGAAGTATCGCGACCATCAGTGAATGCATGAATAAACACTTTGCTGAGACCATATTTTTTAGCGGCCTTCAGGATGGCGCCGATATGATTGATGTGGCTGTGAACGCCGCCATCAGAGACCAGGCCATAAAGATGCAGCGCCTTGCCAGACGTTTTGAGCCGTGCAAAAGCTTCGAGCAGAGTCTTGTTCTCGAAAAAAGAACCGTCTTCAATCGCGAGATTGATGCGGGTGATATCCTGGTAAACGATCCGGCCGGCGCCTATGTTGAGATGGCCAACTTCGGAGTTTCCCATCTGACCTTCAGGAAGGCCGACATCGAGACCTGAGGCGCCAAGATGCGTAAACGGGCGTTCCTCGAACAGCTTGTTGATGAATTCAGGATTAGCCGCATGCACAGCATTGCCTTCAGTTGCATCTGAAAGGCCAAAGCCATCGAGAATGATCAGCAGAACCTTTGATTTTGCTTCCATATTTCAAACCTTGCTAAAAATTGAGAATACCTCAGGTTTGGCGGATTATAACCGCGCCGGCATGAATATGTCAAATTTTAGCCGGCAAAGGCTTTATCAGTGCCATTTGCGTTGACTTTCCCGCATAGCTCTGGTAAAAAACAGTCTATGATAATCGCAGGACTGGGAAATCCCGGAAAAGAATACGACAATACCAGACATAACGCCGGTTTCTGGGCCGCTGACGCCATAGCAGCCAGATTCAGAGTCGATATGAACCTGAGGCAACATCAGGCGATTACCGGGCAGTTACTGCTGCACGGGCAACAGCATCTTCTGGTCAAACCGCAGACTTATATGAACCTTTCCGGTGAAGCGCTTGCCGGCCTGATGATCGCGAACAACACGGCGCCGGAAGAACTTCTCGTTATACTCGACGACATCAATCTGCCGGCCGGTCGTATAAGGATGAGGGCATGCGGCAGCGACGGCGGGCATAACGGCCTCAAATCAATTATCAGCCACATAGGCCGCAACTTCTGGCGCCTGCGCATCGGAGTCGGACAACCGGCAACAGACATTGACAACCCGCACCACAAGCTGGTATCTCATGTTCTTGGAACCGTCACAACAGAAGAAATGGCCGTTTTTCGCCTGGTTCTCGCCGAAATACCTGAGATGGCCGCCCTGTGGTTGCTCGGCATGGGCAACAAGGCGATGACCCGTTACAACGGAATAGATTTTCTTAACCCGGAAACCCGAACTGACTGAGCCACTCCCTGATTCGCACACATACAATAGAGCTGTAGAATTAAGCTGATATAAATGCAGCTATTGCATTATGAATCGGGCTGCTTTATAATGGCACTGATTTGTAACTGAATGAGGTTGCTGATGGAAGATGTTACCACCCTGACCAAAATACAGCTCGACGCTCTCAGAGAGGTCGGCAACATCGGTTCTGGCAATGCCGCCAGCGCGCTGGCGCAATTTCTAAACCGCAAAATCGACATGGCAGTGCCAAGCGCTACCATTCTTGACTTCAAGGATATTCCGGCTTTATTGGGCGGCCCGGCTACCCACGTCATGGGAATATTCCTGAAGGTACTCGGCGAAATTTCCGGGCGTTTTCTCCTTCTGATCCCAGAAAAAACGTCTATAAAACTGCTTCAGACTCTCATCCCCGGATGCGAAATTGAAGACCCGCTCAAAATGTCGGAACTTGAAGGTTCCTGCATGCGCGAAGTCGGCAATATCCTGGCCGGGGCTTTTCTGAACGCACTTTCTACGCTGACTCAGACACCCATGCTCAACTCGCTGCCGTCGATGACCTACGACATGGCAGGCGCCATGATCGACAGTGTGGTTGCCGACATGACCGCAGTCAGCGACAAGGTACTGATGATTGAAACCTCGTTCATTGAAAGCGAAGAAGACTTGCGAATACACATTTTTCTGCTGCCGGAACCCAAGTCGCTTACACTGTTGCTGCAGAAGATCGGAGTCATCTAAGACATGTCTGTCGTCATTCCGGTCGGCATGGGTGAGATGAAAGTCGCCAGGAGCCCAGAAACTCTGGCGGTATATGGCATCGGCTCATGCGTAATCGTTTCGCTCTACGACACCAAAAGCAGGGTCGGCGGCATAGCCCATGTCATGCTTCCTGATTCCAGCGGGATAGATAAAGAACGCCTGAACCCCAACAAGTTTGCCGACACTGCGATTCCAGCCCTGTATGACGCCATAAAGGTTGAAAATGGGGTATTCAAGGGAAACCTGCATGCAAAAATCGTCGGTGGCTCAGAAATGTTCCCGCCAACAGAAGATTACGAAAACAATATCGGGCGCGACAATACCGCGGCCGTAAAAAAAGCGCTCAAAAAGATGGGATTCCCGATCATCGCCGAAGATACCGGCGGCAAACGCGGTCGCTCGATTGAATTTGACCTTGAATCAGGTCTTATCAGGCTTTCAATACTCGGCGAAGAAACAAGAGAAATGTAGATGACCAGATTATCACTGCTCATGGGGTTGTTCATGGCCGTTACCGTAACCGGCATCGTAGTGCTGCTCGCGGTGATGGGCAATGTTAACTCAGGAACAATGATTTATCGGGGCTGCGTTATATTTTTCATTTTTGGAACGCTCGGTACGATACTCGGCAGCTTTCTCGAGGTTCTGCTGCTGCCGGGCACAACCGAAAAAGAAACTGAAAAGCTCAAAAAGGAAATGATGCTCGAAGACACCGAACTGCAGGCAGAGCTCGGCGATCTTCTCGACGATAACAATAACACCAGGCACAGGCCGGAAAACTATGGCACCCCTACCGATGGATCCGGACAGAACGCACAGGCAAGGTCTTACAACAGCGAAATGGCCTCGCATGGTGATTCTGCCGCGGTTTCATAAGGCAGCCAGACACGGAGGGATGATGTGAACAAAGAACTTCTGGTAGGAAACGAATCGCAGGAAATTACTGATCCAAAACTGAAGGCTCGCCTTCAGGACGAAGAGAACCTCTGGGAGCAGTACAAAACCAATCATGACCAGCGCATAAAAGACGCACTGATCATGAAATATGCATCATTCGTTAAATACGTGGCCGGCCGCATCGCGGTCAATCTGCCCAGCAACGTCGAATTCGACGACCTCGTCAGTTACGGAATCCTTGGCCTGATCGACGCCATCGACAAGTATGATTCTGACCGCAATGTCAAATTCAAAACTTACGCCAAGACCCGTATCCGTGGCGCAATATTTGACGAACTGCGCGTTCTCGACTGGACACCAAGATCGATCCGCCAGAAAGCCCGCAATCTCGAAAAGGCCTACGCCAAGCTCGAAGGCAAACTTGGGCGTGACGCACGCGATGAAGAAGTCGCAGAATATCTCAATATCGACATTTCAGAACTGCACAAGCTTTTTGACGAAACCAAAAAGTCTCTGCTGCTCTCTCTTGACGAAATCTTTTATGACGACGAAGAAGGCTCTTCGCGCTTCGACTTCATAGAAGACCAGAAAAGCGACAATCCCCAGACCAAAATCGAAGAGGCTGAAGCCAAAAAGATTCTGGCCGATGCCATCTCCAAGCTCTCTGACCGCGAACGCATGGTAATAACCCTGTATTACTACGAAGAGCTTACTTCCAAGGAAATCGGCAAGATTCTCGGTGTCCGTTATCTGGTCATGGGTAGGATCACCGAGTTTACCTTTAAAACATCAGGCGGCGGAGCCCTATCGTTTTTCAAGGGAGGCGGTTTAGGTATCAAAACCACCACTTCCCGAGTAGTACTAGATGCTCGAATGGTCGATACCTCGACAGCCGAAATTCTTGCCGGGGTAAAAGGCAAAGGCGAAAAGAAACAAACCAATCTCGGGCTAATTTATGACTGGAAC
>CAZMWO010000224.1:0-303 GCA_964569565.1 uncultured bacterium
GCTTTTTACCCACCCCCACAGATCCTGTGAAGAACAGCTTGTCGATACCGTTGTGGTGAATCAGCAGTATCGGCCCAAGGCCGCCTGACAGGCCGTAGACAAAGAATGCCAGAAACGCCCAGACATTGCTGGTCGCTTCAAAACGATAAATTGCCCAGAAGCCTGAGACAAAAAAGGTCAGGGTTGCATAGGGAATGACCGCCGCATGCCAGCTGCAATGGTGAAGAGCGAGTGCGACGGCGATGCTGATCGCCGCTGCCATCATCCACATCGGGGTGCAGCCGGAAAAGCTGTGAACCACTA
>CAZMWO010000224.1:313-5993 GCA_964569565.1 uncultured bacterium
CAAATACAAAATGATCGCCGACCACTTCGTTGAACTGCTGTTTTGCGGAATCCAGCCAAGCCTGTCGATAAAAACCGAGAACAAAAACAGGTTGCCGACCCAGGCCAGACCGATCATGTATGACTCAGGTGTATTTGGCGCCAGAAAGGTGGCGCAGGTTAACGAGAAAAGTGTGCCGACGGTAGAA
Organism: uncultured bacterium; assembly: GCA_964569565.1. Lineage (GTDB taxonomy): Bacteria > Muiribacteriota > Ozemobacteria > Ozemobacterales > Ozemobacteraceae > Rifleibacterium. Next base: position 501 of record CAZMWO010000224.1, read on the forward strand.
AACAGTAACAAAAAGCGCGACTCGAGCCGCCTGATAACCTGATAAATTCCGATATTAACTATGGCAAGATAAACGAACAGAGTCAGCAGATTGCCGCGACCGGTCGATACGAGTAGAGGCGTCAGATAGGCGCCAATACCGCCAAGAACCGAAATAGCGACGCCTCGATGAAAGATCGCCAGCACGAAAGCCGCCGCCGAAACCGTTACCAGCGTAATAAATCCAAGCGGCTTTTCAAAATAGCCATAATATAGCGTAGCTGCGAAAAAGACAGAATATAGAACACCGATACCGCCTGCAGCCAGTGTGTGTCGCATCGTATCGTAGCGCCCACGCTCAAACTTGAAAGAGCCGGCAATCATGCCAAGACCGACGAGCGCGCCAATCACCAGACGCATTATCGGTGAAATCAGGTTTTTGTCGATTGAATACTTAACGAAAAAGCCGGCACCGATAAAGAGAGCGATGCCACCAAGCCAGGCAAACAGGTTGGCGCCGGTGAACTGTTCCCAGTCTACACTGTCTTTAAACTGATTCCAGCGATCGCCCCAGTCGGGTTCACCTGGATCACCGGGCCCGGAAGGCCCGCGCGGGCCGCCTGAACCACCGGCGTCTCCGACTTCTGCAGCTCTGGTTTTTTTGTATTTAGGCCTCTGGTGTTTGCCTGTCGCTTCGTACACTGCCGATTCAAGATCAGGCGGACTGCTGGTGCTGGCGCCAGCAGCTTCTTCGCGGCTGCGCTTAAGCCATTCGTATTTGGCTTCTTCGGGTCTGAGTTCAGCAGCCACCGATGAGCCCGGTTCGCTGTCAGAAAAGATGGGTTCGTTCGATTTAGATTCCTGTGGTTTGTCCGGCTCAGCCTGTTTAACATCGCGCCCCTTCTGGGTAAAGCTGAGAGCGGCAAAACCTTCATCTGCCGAAATCGGTGCGGGCTCATCTGTTACAACCGGTTCAAACTCCGGCGCCGGCTTTTCTGAAGGCCCGCTCCGATCTTCAGATCTTTCATGCTCATCGACATGAGCCTGTACAACCTGATGAGTCTGTGCCGCGCGCGACTGTAATTCCTGGCGCTGTTTATCCTGAGTCTTTTTGAGAGAATTGACTTTATCGGTGAGGTAGCGAAGCCTGTTTTCTAGCTCATCGATCTTTTCTTCAAGTACCCGTCTGGTACTTGAGATTTTTTCGTAAACGATAAATCCTAAACATACAACCAGAAGAAATTCAAACATTGTTTGTGTTCTCCAGATCAGCAGACATATTTTTCAGTATGACTCAATTCTACCCAACCTTCACTGGTAATGCATTATTTTTTTTAGAATAATCAGTGGCCTGGGTATTTGCGAAGAAAATCTTACCCTGGCGGCTCAGTCATCACTCTTTGAGATCTTGTGACTTTCTTATTCGCCCCAGCTTTGCTGAAGCGACACAGGGCTTTGAAGAGCAGGCCCGCCAGGCAACGGTTTCGCGGGAATAAAAAAACCGCTGCAGCTGTGAGCTGCAGCGGCCTTTATTGGCGGCTAATTAGTAGCGTGAAGGTCTGCGAGGGCGATCTTCGCGCGGCTTGGCTTCATTAACTTTGAGGCCACGGCCGTTGATTTCCTTGTTGTTCAGCTGAGCGATAGCATTCTGGGCTTCGCTTGCTTCTGGCATTTCTACGAAACCGAAGCCTTTGGATCTGTTGGTTTCGCGTTCAATGATAACATTGGCGCTAGTAACATCACCGTAGGGTCTGAAAAGTTCTTCAAGTTCGGCGTCACGAATGCTGTAAGGAAGGTTTCCAACGTAAATTTTCATCACAAATAGTTCTCCTAAGATATTTCACACTTACTCACCTCTATCCCGGAGAACCAAATGCAGTATCCCGGTCAATATCGTTCATAATTGCGTAAAAATATAATAGCACCTATTGACCACTAAAGACAAGTATTTTTTTTTATTTTTTTTGTCCGGAATCGTTTCTATAAGATAAGCGAAGCAATTTGAATGAAATTAAAGATTCACAAAGAAAGCAAAAAAAATACAGCGCCCTCGACCTGCGAGAGCGCTGTATTCGAAAAATTCTGCTAAATCAGAAATTAATTAGCATCCGGAGCAGCTGCTTCGTCGGCGGCCTGTTCAGTTACTTCCCAGGAAGCGACTTTAAGAACGTCGAGTTCTTCTGCATTGGCGGCAGCAACAACTTCGCCCTTAACTTTCAAAGTTTTGCCAGCAAGAGCTTCGATTTCAGCGCGCTTGGCAGCGTCAGCAAGTTCGAGCTTGAAAGTCTTTTCACCCATGTCGAGAACGATGGTAGATTCAGTCTTACCAGCTTCAGTATCAGCCGGGGTGACTTCAAGAATACCAGTGTAATCTTCAGCAACAACTGCGGCGGCGGCGGCGGGTGCGGCTGCAGGATCAGCTGCTGGAGCAGCGGCGTCCTGGGCGAAAGCGGAAACGGCGAAAAGAACACAAAACAGAGCGATTAACAGATTGCGCATTTAAATGCCTCCTAGAGAATAGTGTAAATAGTTGTACCGACTCGGAAAGCCTTATCAGCACCAATATCGTGGCGTGATTATACTCCTGCCTTCGCCCGGTACATATTCGGCTTTAACCGCGTAAAATCTGCCGATTGTCGCTTTGTAAGATAAATTGCCGGGCAATCAACTTCGTGCTCATCTAATCATTGATTTTCAAAGCATTTCGACATCTTTCAGCGTTCTCGGTCAAATTTCAGGGTTGCAACACTCCGTCGCTTAAGGTTATAGTTCACAATAATTAACTCACCATCTAACACTACCCCGGAGGCCATCATGGAAGAAATCAGTTCAGCCATGCTGCAGGACTGGTCGACAGAGTCTGCGCAAAAAGCTCTTGAAACATTCAACACAGCAATGGATGGCCTCAGTCAGAACGAAGCCAGCAAACGGTTCGCTGCCTTCGGCAATAATGAAATTGCCAGAGGCAAGCCGACTCCCTGGTATGTGCTTCTGGCCAGACAATTCGCCAACCCTCTGATATATATACTTCTGGCAGCAGCAATTGTTACCATTCTGATGAAACATTACAATGATGTAATAATAATCTTCGCCGTGCTTGTAATAAATGCCGCGATCGGCTTCTATCAGGAACGCAAGGCTGAGCGGGCGATCAATAATATCAAAGGCATGAGTGCCCCGCAGTGTCGGGTCAGACGGGACGGTAAGGTTGCAGAAATTGCTGCTTTAGAAGTCGTTCCCGGCGACATAATATTGCTGGAAGAGGGCGACAAGATTCCAGCCGACGCCCGGATTATTTCAGAGAGTCGATTACAGGTGGAAGAGGCGATCTTTACCGGCGAGTCAATCGCAGCCCACAAGACTGCCGGGCAACAGGAGAAATCTTCTGTTCTCGCTGACCGCCATAACATGCTGTACAGCGGCACGCATGTCACCGCCGGTCGTGGAGAAGCTGTGGTAACCGGCACTGGAATGAATACAGAACTTGGCAAAATCGCCGGGCTGGTACAAACTGCCGACGAAGTTCTTACGCCCCTTCAGAAAACCATCGAGGCTTTCAGTCACATGGTAATCAAAGCCGTGCTCGCTATCTGCAGCGTCATCTTCATTTCGAGCTATTTTATCTGGAAGCAGCCATTCGATGAAGTACTGCTCAATGCGATCGCAATCGCCGTATCGGCAATTCCAGAAGGATTACCGGTAATCATCACTCTCGTACTGGCCGTCGGGGTACGACGAATGGCCCGTCACAAAGCGCTGGTGCGCAAACTGCCGACAGTAGAAACGCTCGGCTCAGCAACTGTCATCTGCACCGATAAAACCGGCACCCTGACCCGTAATCAGATGGTTGTCACCCGCGTTTTCAGCGAAGGCGATAATTTTGAGGTCACCGGCGAAGGCTATTCATGCGATGGCGAAATAAAATCGTCAGATAAAACTGACCACAGTTCACTCGAAAAGCTCGTGCAAATCGCGGTTTTGTGCAATAACGCCACCTTAACCAATGAGAACAATTCCTGGCAGATGGTAGGCGATGCAACCGAAGGTGCCTTGATGGCACTGGCCGGTAAAAAGAGCATTGAAAATCTTAGTCTGCGCAAAAAGATAGAACGTCTTGCCGAATTGCCTTTTGACAGCCGCATCAAGTATATGGTTACAGTGGACAAAGTTGATGGCGAAGTCGTCGCCCATATGAAAGGTTCACTCGAAGCGGTTCTTGAGCGCTGCAACCAGATGCGTGAAAAAGGCATCGTGCGCGCAATGACAGCAGAAGATCGCAATAAAATTGAACAGCTCAATCTTGAATATGCCACCGGGGCTCTCAGGATAATTGGGCTGGCCTACCGTAATCTTGCAAGCAGTATCGATCCGTTGAAGTATGTCGAAGAAGAAGACCAGTCAGAATTCATTTTCACCGGAATGGTCGGAATCATCGACCTGCCCCGCCCCGAAGCGATAGAAGCGGTAAGTCGATGTCGCAAAGCCGGAATAAAAGTCGTAATGATCACCGGCGACCACTCAGCTACCGCTCTCGCCATAGGCAAACAAACCGGCATCTATGACGAGGGCATGAAAACTCTTACCGGCGCCGAGCTTGCCGCGATGAGCGACGATGACCTCAGAAACATAGTTCTCGATGTCGCTATTTATGCGCGAACCTCGCCCGAAGACAAGATGCGCATAATTCAGGCGCTCCAGTCGCACCGGCACGTGGTCAGCATGACCGGAGACGGCGTCAACGACGCACCTGCCCTGACCCGCGCCGATATCGGGGTTGCCATGGGTCGAACCGGCACCGACGTTGCCCGTGAAGCCGCCGGCATGGTTCTCGTCGATGACAACTTTGCATCGATAGTCTCAGCCGTTGAAGAAGGCCGCATAATCTTCAACAATCTGCGCAAAGCCATTGGCTTTCTGGTTTCGACCAATATCGGCGAAGTGCTTATATTTCTGGTCTCATCGCTGCTCGGACTGCCCGCGCCCCTTCGGGCAGTGCAGATTCTCTGGGTTAACCTGGTGACCGATGGCACCACGTCGGTTGCACTCGGCGTTGATCCGGCTGAAGGCGATGAAATGCAAAAGAAACCTCGCCACGCCGACGATTCACTTCTATCAAGCGCAATGCTCTGGCAGGTTGCAGTTGTGTCACTGCTGATGTGTATCGGCACTCTTGCCGCCTATAGGCTCGGCGCCAGCATGAACCCAGAAGACGCCAGACTGGCCGTCAGTATGGCATTCTGTACAGTCGTATTCTTTCAGCTGTTCAACATTTTCAACTGCCGCAGCTTCGAAAAATCGCTGCTGACAGTCGGAATTTTCGGCAACATGACGCTGGTCGGCTCGGTCATTCTGGCATTCTGTCTGCAGATGGCCGCCATCTATGTGCCATTCATGCAGAATCTGTTCGGTGTCGTAGGTTTAACTGCAAACCAGCTGCTGACATGTGCCGGCATAGCTTTTACAGTAATTCCGGCAGTAGAAGTCGTCAAAAAAGTGACATAAATTAGTCCTCTGT